>DSCZ01000514.1 GCA_011048855.1 Desulfobacteraceae bacterium
AATCCTTGCTGTCCACCTGGGCCCAGGCTAGCGATATGAAACTTAACAGGAGCAACACCGCCGACCAGATCCAAAATCTTTTTCCTCTCATCATCGCTTTCCTCCCTTACTGGAAAAATTAAGTATTCCCCCGTAACGGCCGCCCACCGACAGCCGTCACACTAATTTTCTGAACGGGGTTCAAAGTCCCCGCTCAGCCTGGCAGCGCATATGCGCTGCTCTTTCCAGGCAGAAGCTCGGCAGTGTATCGGCTGCAAAACCGTCCGCTGGGACCCCGGACTTTTTGAAGAGTCCGTTCGTTCAGCGGCATGTGCCGCGGACCTTGCGGTCCTACGCGGCGAAAAGCGGCGATACAGAGCGGTTTCCGTCTGCAGTGACCTTTTCTCATTATAGTTGCGAAAAAATTTTTCCTGTCCATTTATTGAATTGAACGACCGGCCGACGCTCGTCTGAACGCGGCCGTGCTCTTGAGAGAAACTCGGTATCCACTATCACGGTAGGAAGTGGATGTCAACAGCACATTAACGTTTCAAAGGCTTTCTTTGCACTTGCAGGACAAAAAAAACATGAGAAGAAATGAGACGTTTCCCCAAATCATTCCTTCCACCCGTGAAGGCCCACCAGGTTTACGAATCTGCAGCCGCCCATTCTGTGTCGTATGTATTCATCCCCTTTCCTGACGATTTTCACGAGTTCCTGGCCGTCTCTGCTTCCCACGGGCATCACGAGCCGGCCTCCGTCCGCCAGTTGGTCGAGGAGGGGTGCGGGGATCGAGGGACCGGCCGCCGTTACGATGACGGCTTCAAAGGGTGCCCGGTCCGGCCAGCCGAGAGTGCCGTCGTAGGCCTTGTACGCGATGTTCGTGAACCCAAGACTGGAGAGCAGCACGCGGGCTTTGTCCAGGAGTGCCGGGATCCGCTCAATGGTATAGACCGATTCGGCCAGTTTTGCCAGCAGGGCGGTCTGGTATCCGCTTCCGGTGCCTATTTCGAGGACCCTTTCGAAGCCCTGCAGGCAGAGCGACTCGGTCATAAGAGCCACCATGTAAGGCTGGGAAATGGTCTGCCTGAATCCTATGGGCAAAGGGTGGTCGTTGTATGCCTCGCCGATGAGCGCCTCCTCCACAAACCTGTCCCTGGGCAGGCTTCGCATGGCTTCCAGGACTCTTTTGTCCTTTATGCCCCTGCGGACCAGCTGATTGGCGACCATTCGCTCCCGGGCCAACCTGTAGTCGATTTGTGTTGTCGTCTGTTTAGTGTTCATCGGCGGATGACAATAACACAACCCGTGCGGCATTGGAACATTTAAGGATGAACATCCTTGATTGCTTCCAACGCAGGATTGATGTATTCTCCGTTTTGAAAGAGCTTGACGGAGGTACAACACCGCAGGCTGATTACCCCAACTGGTGAAATGCTCATGAAATTTCTGGTGTCTCAACTTTCCTATCTCCTGGGTCAGCAGAAGGCGCGAAGCAATCTGAAAGCGCTTTTAAAGTACCTTGTTTTTTTGACCGTGATTATTTTTATTTATGCCTCTGTTTTCCACTGGATCATGGGCTCCGTGGAAGCCCAGGAGCATTCATTCGTCACCGGAATCTACTGGACGCTGACGGTTATGAGTACGCTGGGTTTTGGGGATATTACGTTTCATAGTGATGTGGGCCGTGCTTTCAGCATCCTGGTTCTTATGTCGGGCATCGTCCTCCTGCTCATCGTTCTGCCGTTCACGTTCATCAGGTATTTCTACGCTCCCTGGCTCGAAGCCCAGCTTCGTGCGAAGGCCCCGAGGGAGGTGCCGGAGGACGTCAGCGGTCATGTTATCATCTGCCGCTACGAAACCGTCGCGCAGAGCTTTATCAAGAAGCTCAAGGTTCTGGATATTCCCTATTACGTGATCGAACCGGACCCGAGCGAGGCCGTGAATCTCGATGAAGAGGGAATATCGGTCGTGACCGGGGAAGTGGACAGCAGTGCGACCTTCAAGGCTCTTCGTGCCTCGGAGGCCCGCATGGTTCTGGCGAATGTGGATGACGCCGCGAACACAAACATAACCCTGACGGTGAGGGAGAATGCGCACGATGTTCCCGTCGTGACGATAGTGGAAAGCATTGATTCCATCGATATCCTGGAGCTTGCGGGAGCCAGCCGGGTTCTTCCGCTGAAGCAGACCCTGGGGGAGCACCTGGCGAACCGGGTGAACGCGGAACACGCCAACGTTCATGTGATCGGCACCTTCAAGAATCTTTTAATAGCCGAATTTCCCGTCCACAACACTCCACTGGCGGGCCGGACGATCCGAGAATCCCGTCTGCGGCAGGCCACGGGCGTCAGCGTGGTGGGGATGTGGGTGCGGGGGCGTATACGGTCGGTTGCCCCGGACACCGTTCTTGCGGATTACAGTGTGCCGATCATCGTGGGCTCCCCCCCCCAGATCGAAGAAATTGAATCTTTTCTGGTCATATACAATACAAATACCAACCCGGTTCTTGTTATTGGAAGCGGAAACGTGGGCTGCGCAACCGCCCGGGCACTCAAGAAAAAGGGTGTGCCGGTGCATGTAATCGAACGGGACCGGGCCGCCCTGGATCGTGTCGCGGGCGTCGCGGACAGAGTGTTCGTCGGGGATGCCGCTGACAGGGACGTGCTGATGGAGGCGGGCCTGACCGAGGCTCCTTCCATTGTGATAACCACCAACGACGACGCGATGAACATCTACCTGTCGGTTTATTGTCGAAGGTTGAGTCCGGAAATGAGGATAGTCAGCCGGATTACCCACGAGCGTAACCTGGAGGCCATTCACCGAGCCGGGGCCGATTTTGTTCTCAGCTATACGTCGCTGGGAGCCGAGCTGATTTTCTCGATTCTTCAGGACAGGGATCTGGTGATGCTCGGAGAGGGAATCGACGTTTTCATGGTGAAAACGTCGGCGTCCCTGGCGGGAAAAACACTCGGCGGAAGCGAGATAGGCTCTCGAACCGGACTCAGCGTTATAGCCATTCAGAAAGGTGGGGAAATCATTCCCAACCCGCCGCCGGAGGCCGTGCTCGAGGCCGGGGGGGAGCTTCTGTTGATAGGGACCACGGAGCAGCGGCAGGTTTTTAACGAGAAATTCCGATAGCCCCATCCGGTGTTTCCGGATGGACATTCGCTGAAGAATCGCAGTACAAGGTAAAGGATTCGGGCGAACGGGCAGGGGGAGGATTTCACGAAGCCCGGGTTGTGTCACAGGTTTCGTGATGAAGATCTTTTGTGGATAACCATTAATGTTTAAGGCCTATTTTTACAATTGCAAATAAAGA
>DSCZ01000517.1 GCA_011048855.1 Desulfobacteraceae bacterium
ATATAACATCATGAGTAAAAGTTCACGCGTCTCAGGTTTTCACAAAATGACCCTTCAAGAGCGGATCAAGATTGTAGCCGATTTTGCCGAGTTGAACGATGAGGAAATCGCTCTTCTTGGAAAAAGTTCGGTCCTTGGAATGGATACAGCCGAAAGACTCATCGAAAACGTTATAGGAACTTTTGAACTACCATTGGGGGTGGTTCCCAATATGCGGGTTAACGACCGGGATGTGCTGATCCCTATAACTGTGGAGGAGTCTTCCGTCGTCGCTGCGATGGCGAATGCCGGCAAGATGGCCCTCTCAGGTGGGGGCTTTTATGCTTCGACCAGCGGACCGATCATGATCGGTCAGATTCAGACTGTCAATCTTTCCGATCCTTTCGCCGCCAGAATAAAAATCCTCGAGCATAAAGAGGAAATAATTTCTCTGGCAAACCAGCAGGATCCTATCTTAGTCAAACTTGGAGGGGGGTGCGAGGATGTGGAGGTCCGTGTCCTGGATTCAGAGGTCGGCCCCATGGTCGTCACCCACATTATAGTGGATACCCGGGATGCCATGGGGGCCAACGCCGTCAACACCATGGCGGAATTTCTCGCGCCTTATATAGAGAAGTGGACTGGTGGCCGGGTTTTTCTCCGCATCCTTTCCAATCTGGCGGATCGTCGTTTGGCACGTGCCCGCTGCCTGGTCAAAAAGGACGCCATTCCCCCGGGCCCCGATGTCGTAGATGGAATTGTGACCGCTTGGGCTTTTGGCGACGCCGATCCTTACCGTGCCGCCACCCACAACAAGGGAATTATGAACGGCGTTTCTGCATTGGTCATCGCCACGGGCAATGACTTTAGAGCGGTAGAAGCCGGCGCTCACGCCTTTGCCGCCCGTACCGGCCGCTACCGTACGCTCACCAGGTGGGAAAAGAACGCGGAAGGGGATTTGGTGGGATCTATCGAATTGCCGCTTGCTTTGGGTTTGATCGGCGGGGCTACCAGCGTGCATCCACTGGCCAAGGTCGTCATCAAAATTCTGGGAGTTAAAACAGCTAGCGAACTGGCGGAAATAGGCGCTGCCGCAGGGCTCTGTCAAAATATGGCGGCTTTGCGTGTATTGGCCGCGGAGGGTGTTCAACGAGGCCATATGTCTCTCCATGCCAAAAATATTGCAATGATGGCCGGAGCTTCAGGCGACGAAATCGATAAGGTTGCAGAAAGATTGAAGGCTGAGGGTAAGGTCCGGGTCGATCGGGCCGCAGAAATTCTTAATGAAATTCGGGAGACCTGATATGTTTCCAAAAGACCCGATAACCGTCGTCGAAGTCGGCCCGAGAGACGGCTTGCAATATGAGTCAATGTTTTTTCCCACGGAAAAGAAGATTGAGTTGATAAATCGCCTGGCGGATTCCGGCTTGACCCGTCTGGAGACAACCTCCTTTGTCCACCCGAAGATCATCCCTCAGTTTAAAGATGTAATTGAAGTCCTTGACGGGATCGACAAGCGCCCAGGGGTGATTTACTCCGCTCTGGTTCCTAACATAAAGGGCTGCCAGAGGGCCTTGGAGACAGATATTGATGAGCTTGCGTTGTTCGTTAGCGCCTCCGAAACGCACAACAGGAAAAATGTGAACATGAGTGTAGCCGAATCGCTCGAAGCTCTGGCCGAGGTTGCGGCGATGGGATTGAAGGCCGGTAAGAGGCTTCGTGGGTACATCGTGACAGCTTTTGGTTGTCCTTATGAAGGACGAGTGAGCATGGACAGGGTCATTTCTCTTATTGATGCATATAGGCGTATGGGCGTGACTGAAGTGTCAATGGGAGATACCACCGGGATGGCCAATCCGCGTCAAGTGATGGAAACGGCACATGAGGTCCTCGGAGCCGCCGGTGATACCTATCTGGCGGGTCATTTCCATAACTCCCGCGGCACTGGACTGGTAAACATTTTGGCCGCATACCAAGCCGGCATACGCATTTTTGATTCTTCTGCAGGCGGGATCGGGGGCTGCCCGACCGCGATCGGCGCCATGGGCAACGTCGCAACCGAAGACCTGGTCAACATGATGGAGGAAATGGGCATCGCAACAGGTGTCGATCAGGACAAACTAATAGCTGCCGCTTGTTTTGCACAAGAAGTAATCGGAAGCGATTTACCCGGATACATTCTTAAATCCGGGCGACCCGATTGGCATAGTTTGAGAATTTAGATGTTCACCCGCCGGGCAGGCGGGCTCGGCTGGTAGGGGAGGAACTGTTCTCAACAAAAAAGTAGGAGGATGCCATGAAAAAGAAATTTACGTTCTTGTTCATCTTGACAGCCGTACTTGTTGCCGTTCCGCTGGCAGCCGGCGCAGCCGGCAGCATCAAATGGCGGATGCAGGTATTGTGGGATCCGGGGACCCAACCCTATAAAATCGAGGAGGAATTTGTAAAAAGAGTCAAAGAACTCACCGGTGACCGCCTGGAAATAAAAGTATTTCCCCCGGGATCTCTCGTTCCTACCAATGAAATGCTCGATGCTGTTCAGGGCGGAATGTTCGAACTGATGAAAACTTACGAGGGATACTATATCGGTAAAATGCCTCAATTGGCTTTTACCAGTTCCTTACCTTTGGGTTTCACGGACAGCTGGCAATTTGAGACATGGTTCTGGCAATTGGGTGGTGTGGATATGCTTCGCGATGATTACGCCAAGCAGGGCTGCTATTATATCGCCCCGACCATTTATGGTGAAGAGCCTCTGCATTCCAAGATTCCCATTCGTTCTCTGGAAGATATCAAAGGGAAGAAAGGTCGTTTTGTGGGCGTCGCTGGTCCGGTTATGAGCAAACTTGGAGCTGCGGTAACGCCTCTGCCAACCGCTGAAGTCTATCCGGCACTGGAGAAAGGCGTCATTGATTTCGCAGATCGCGGCGGGCTGGCAGCGAACTTTGATGCCGGTCTTCATGAAGTGGCAAAATATATAATTTTGCCTGGTTTCCATCAACCGACGACAGCCACCTGCTATGTGGCCAATTTGGATGCCTGGAACGAACTGCCGGATGACATCAAAGCCATCGTCGTGGCCGCGGCCCGGGAAGCATCGGCTGAGATGTTCCAACAGAGCCTGGTCCAAGACATGATATCTTTGGAGAAATTCAAGGAAAAAGGCTGTGAAGTCATCTATCTTCCCGCAGATGAGGTCAAAAAGATCCGCTTGGCGGCCCGGGAAGTGTGGGAAGAGTATGCGGCCAAAAACGAAAGTGCCCGCAAAATATATGACTCACAGATTAGTTGGATGAAGAAGTTAGGCCTTCTATAACAT
>DSCZ01000250.1 GCA_011048855.1 Desulfobacteraceae bacterium
CATCGTGAGGGCTCGTGGCGTGTCGCGGTCGGGGATACGCAAATTGTGGAAAATGAGCGTGTTATTGCGGTTTGCCTCTCGCCCCATTTAAAGGAAGTCCAGAAATTGTTTCTTGCATGAACCGGATTATCGTTTCCAGAAAGAAGGGTAGAACACGACCAGCGCGGTGAACATCTCCAGCCGGCCCACGAGCATGTTCCAGGACAAAAACCATTTGCCTACATCCGAAATATGGGCATAGTTCTGCGACGGCCCCACGGCGCCGAACCCAGGGCCGATGTTCATTAGTGTCGCAATCACCGAACTCATCGCAGAAAGATAATCCAGGTTGTCCAACAGGACCATTAAACACCCACCGCCGAGCACCATGAAAATATTGACGATAAAATAGCAGATGGCCAGATCGATGATTTGAGAATCCACGGGACGCTGATTCAGTCGGACCGATGGAATCGTCATCGGGCGGAAAAAGATGCGCTTTATTGCCGCCACCCCGAACTTCCATATAAGCACATAATGAACGACTTTGATACCGCTCGTGGTTGAACCGGCGCAGGCCCCCAGGAAGCATACTGCATAAAGGAACATCTGCGCCGCCTGGGGCCACTGTTCGTAATCGGCGGTGGTGAATCCGGTGGTTGTCAGGATGGAGGTTACCTGGAAGGTCCCGTAGCGGATGGAATCAAACAGGCTTCCGTAGGTTCCGTTCTTCCAAAGGATCCATGAGACCATGCCGCAGAAAAAGAGCATGAAACCGAGATACCAGCGGAATTCGGTGTTAATTTTGACCACACGCCAGTTTCCATGCATCATGTGGTAAAAAAGCATGAAAGTCATGCCGCCAAGAAACATGAACAATATGATCACCCAGTCAAAGTAGGCGCTGTCATAATGACCCACACTCGCGTTCCATGGTGAATACCCGGAAGTGGATACCGTCCCGAATGAATGGCACAGCGAGTCGAAAATCGACATGCCGCCCAGAGCCAGCAGAAGGGTTTCCAGTAGATTGAGCGCCAGGTATATCCCCCAGAGCCAGATCATCGTGTCTCGGTTGCGGGGAACGAATTTTTCCCGGGTAATGGTTTGTCCGGGGCTTGATTCGGCGCGGAATATTCGGAATCCACTCAATCCATGGGGGAGAAAGATGATCGTCAATGTCAGGAACCCCATTCCGCCCAGCAGATGGGTCTGGCTGCGCCAGAAAAGCAAGCCATGCGGAACCACTTCGATATCCGTCAGTATGGTTGCACCGCTCGTGGTATAGCCGGACATCATCTCGAAAAAGGCGTCTGTAAAAGATGGGATTGACCCGTGGATCATAAAAGGCAGAGCGGAAACAGCAGAAATAATTATCCAGCCGAAAACAGCGACCAGGAAACTGTCTTTTAAATTCAAATCATGAAATCGACGAAAGCATCTATATAAAATATATCCGAGCCCTATGGAAATGATTCCGGAAACGGATATTGCATTGAGATCGTCTTCTCTGTAGTACAATGAGCAAATAAACGGCAAGGCCATAGAACTTCCTATGACCATCAATAACTTTGCCAGGACATTTGCGATAGCGGCGTAATTCATTTGATCCTGATTCAGGCCGACAGGTTCGGCCCCAATCCTTGCTGCCGGACTGAGTAATCCCCACAAATTTATCTGTACAGTACTTCTAAACCTTCTTCTGATCAACCCGCTTCTGCTTTGAAATGTAGAGAGCACATAAACTGTCCGCACTTATAGCACATATTTCGGTTTTATTAGAGCATGATGGGAGGTGTTCCAATGAGACGGACAGAGGTGTTGCACGAGGTTCGGAAGATGCGATTTGAAGAGGCGTAACGGGGTTGCAGAATGGTCGATTTAAGGTTGACGACAATTTGTTGAAATCTGTCGGGGAGGAAGAGGCTCTGATGGTTGATCTCGACGGAGACGGACAGCCTGATGACTTCATCTATCCTGAAAACACGGTAAGTTGTTTTTTTACTATGGGCGATGTCGATAGGGATGGGACCATCGGACTCAGGGACGGCATGTTGGTGCTACAGGCGCTAACGGGCTTGAATACAACGCAAGGACTAATTATGCCATGGGCTGTAGATGTAAATGGGGACAGTAAAATTGGAATAGAGGAGGTTATCTATATTCTTCAAAACATAGGAGAACTCAACTGATATGATCACGGAGTAAATTTTGTTCTTGGACAACATCTGCTCCATGTCAACGCCTTGAGTTTCCTGGTGCCGGAGGGGGGAATCGAACCCCCACTGTCGCAAGGACAACTGGATTTTGAGTCCAGCGCGTCTACCAGTTTCACCACTCCGGCGTTAAAATTTTATTTTATTAAAACAGGACTCAAAAAGTCAATATCATATTGACAGCTAAGCCGGAATTTTGCTATTGATCTTTTCAACGGGGCTGTAGCTCAGTTGGGAGAGCGCATGACTGGCAGTCATGAGGTCAGGGGTTCGAGACCCCTCAGCTCCACCAAGAAAAACAATAACGGCTCTTCTTCGGAAGGGCCTTTTTCTTTATGGTGCAAATTATACAACACACCATGCCTTGAGTTGGGATTATGTCTGCAAGCTTGAGAAGCAACTCAAGGGCGAAATTAAATAACTCCTGCTCAAGGCCCGAAAAGCCGACAAGCAGGATATTGCCGAAGGCATGAATATGCCGGAAGAACTTACACGCCGGGAATCACGGCTCGAAGCCATCGCCGAGGCCAAGGCCCAGATAGAACAGAGGGCTGCCGAACGTTTTGCCAGGGAACATGAAGAATACGAAGCAAAGCTGGCCGAGCGCAAAGCCAAAGAACAACGCCGGGGGAAAAAGCCCGGGGGGCGCCCTCCTGCACCGCCCGAACCCGGACCCAAGAGCAAGGACCAGGTAAACCTCACCGACAGTGAGTCTCGGATCATGCGCTGCTCGGGTGGAGCCTTTGAACAGACCTACAACGCTCAGGCCGCAGTCACAACCGACAACATGCTCATCGTGGAAAACCATATCACTCAGCAAGACAACGACAAACTCCAATTGCCTCCTGCAGCACAACGAATCGGCATGCTTCCAGAAAGTCTTGGCACGGTTGAACCTGTCTTCGGCATCATCAAGGCAGCCATGGGTTTCCGTCAATTTCTCCTGCGGGGTGTGGAATCGGTTGCCGTAGAATAGCATCGGCCAAAAAACGTGCCGGCTATGGCTCCAAAATCAAGTCTTCATGGCCGACAGACTGCTAGTTGCCATAGCGTGCCTCGCTTCTCTCGGTCCAAAGTCCCCAAGCCACCCAGGTAAGAAC
>DSCZ01000428.1 GCA_011048855.1 Desulfobacteraceae bacterium
GCAATGATCAATGTTATAATAACAGAAAAACTCTACGACGTTGATTTTATAGAGAAATATACATCCGGGTTCAACAGGTTGAAAACCCACATCCGTCAATTCACCCCTGAATGGGCCGAAAAAATCACCTGGGTGAATGCCAACGACATACGAAAATTGGCACGGAAGTTTGCAGAAATAAAAGGCGCCGGCATTTACCAGGGTACGTGTACACAGGATCAAACGGCTAATGGGACTCAAAATAGCCGTGCATTTGCTATTCTTCAGGTTATCACCGGAAATATAAATAATCCGGGCGGCTGGGTTATAAGCCCGAGACTTCCGCTTGGAAATGTAGGCATGAAGGTCGAAGGAGAGCCTCTGGGGGCGGACAGATATCCTCTATTTTACGAGGTCTGGGGGAGAAAAAGTCCCTACGGGGTTGTAACTTGTGTGCCGGAAAACATCCCGGAGCATTTGAAGGCGTTTCTCGTTGTAGGGGGCAATCCTCTCCTTTCGATGGCTGATTCTAATGCATTCAGGGATGCCTTTAATAAGCTTGACCTACTTGTCGTCCATGACCTCTATATGACTGAAACGGCTGAGGCGGCTCATTATGTACTGCCGGCCTGTACCCATCTTGAAAAATGGGGAGTGGCTTATACATACAATGTTTGTCACTGTCTCCCTTATCTGATGTTAAGAAAAAAGGTAATTGAGCCTCTCGGCGAATGCTGGTCTGAGTGGAAGTTATATACCGAACTGTCTAAAAAACTGGGGATGGCAGATAAATTTCCCTGGAAGACAGAGGAAGAATTGATTTCGTTCGAGCTTGAACCTACCGGTCTCACATTCAAACAACTCCTCGAGGAAAAGCCGGAAGGGGCCTATTACCAGGAGAAAAAATACGGAATGGAGGAGGCAAAGTTTTCAACGCCTACCAAGAAGATAGAGATTTACAGCGACGCGCTCGCCCAGGTGGGCTTTGATCCTCTGCCCACCTACCTGGAACCACACCGGAGCCCTTTCTCCTCACCAGACCTTCTTGTGCAGTACCCACTCATTCTTTCCACGGGAATCCGCAATTCCTATTATACACATAGCCAGTTCAGAGATGTAGCTGCGTTGAAGGAGAATAATCCCGAACCCCATGCAGAACTCAATCCTGCCACAGCGAAACAGTACGAAGTGTCAAATGGTGATAATATAATCATCGAAACAAATCGCGGGCAAGTTCGGATGAAAGCAGCTTTGGATGAACGGGTAGCGGAAGGCGTCGTTCTGGTGCCGCATGGTTGGTCCGGCGAAAGAAATGCAAATCTTCTTACCGATACGAAGTGCAGAGAGCCGATCATGGGGTATCCAGAAATGAAATCCCTGCTGTGTTCCGTCAGGAGAGCATAAAAGGGTTCAAAAAAACCTGAACTTAAAATTTTTGGTTCATCTTTGGCGATTACTGCTGTCCAGATCTCGCCAGTCCGACGCCGGTGCGGGCGAAAACCAGGCACACGACTGCATCGGCGCCGGCTCTTTTGAGTACGACCGCGCATTCATGAAGCGTGCTTCCGGTGGTCGCCACATCGTCCACGAGCACAACGGTCTTTCCATCAAACCTCGCCGGGTCGGCGATCGAAAAGGCCCCGCGCACATTGCGCCGCCGGTCTCGTTTCCCGAGCCTGCTTTGTGCAGGGGTGTCCCTGACCCGCCTGAAGGTGTATAAATCCAGATCCATCGAGGCAGCACGCGCCACATGACGGGCGAGCAAAGCACTCTGGTTGAACCCCCGCTGCCTGAGCCTGCTGGGATGCAGCGGCACCGGCACTGCCAGGTAATCCGGGCCATCTCCCAGCCAGCCTGCCGCATGCCTGCCCATGGCCCGGCCCAGCGTGCCTGCCAGCCGGACTGTTCTTCCGAATTTATAGGCATGAACTGCGGCGGACACCGGGCCCTCATAACGATAAAGCGCCCGTATACAATCGTAGGCCGGCGGTCGGCGCAGGCAGGTTTCACAATAGTGATCCGGACCCTGCGAATCAAACGGCAGACCGCATACAGGGCATATCGGGGTTTCGATCGATACGAAAAGCTGCATGCACGCATCGCAGAAAGCCTTCCTCAGGCCCTCCCTCTCAGCACCAATCCCGAGAAAGGAACCACACACCTCGCAGCGTGGAGGGAAAAGAACATCCAGAAGTTTTCCGGCGATCGACATCGGCCTCCCCGGTCAGCCGGTAGAGTTACCAGCGGCTTTCACGAATTCTTCGAAGCTGCATTCCCTGTTGATTCCAGGGCAACCTTCCTTAGCCATTTCCCATGCGTGCCGGCTTTTGAGAATTTCCGGAAAAAACGGCCATAACGCACACCTGGCAGGTTTGACCGGGTGTATAAGGCATTTTTTTTCTTTGTCGAAAAATATGCACCAGCCGTCAGACCCGGATTTTATACAGGTTTTCCGTTGCCTTTCCTCACAGTACCGTTTTAGTAATTCGCCCTCGGAAATTCCTAGAAAGCCTGCTATTCGTGAAGCTTCCCATTCCGCAACGATGATCCCTCCTTCGCCATAACAGCAGTCTCCACATCCCGCACATTCAAAAACTTTCATTTCCGCTCACCTGCCAATAAAGATTGACGAAACCGTAAAAAGTCGTTCTGTCGTCATTCCGGCCCGGGAACATTACCAGAAACCATATTCATGATAATCTTTTCAATGTCCCAGTCGACCGGAAGACGCACCGGCACATCGACTCCCTTGCGGCGGTAGATGACATGGCCCTTCTCGACCCCGTGAAGAAAGAGATCCCTGGTCACCTCGACGTCCCTGCGGCAATATTCGGCCAGTTTTTCCATTTCCCCTGCCCGAAACCAGGCCACCGCCTGCAGTCCGTCTGCTGATTTTCCCCGGCCGAGCGTCTGTTCGGCAAGATGACCCAGGCCCAGCCGGAATCCCAGCCGCCGGTGTATGTCTTCCAGGATATCGAAAACCGGAAGGCGGTCGAGCGCCATCGTCGTATAGGGACGAAGAACAGGAAAATCAAACCGCTTGATGTTGAAACCCACCACAAGGTCGGCGCCGGCCAGCAATCCAAACAATTCATCCAGCCGTTCTTCGGAAAACGTAAAGAATTTTTCTTCCCGGCTGTCATAAACCGAGGCCACCGACACCCTCATCAGATGGCAGTTTTTCCAGCCGCCCACTTCGGTGGCAAGCTTCCGGGTTTCCAGATCGAAATACAATACCCGGGGTAATTTTTCCCCGGCCGGCTCGAGCGGCTCCACCGCCGCCGGCGGTTGCATTTCGTCTTCATCGTCC
>DSCZ01000598.1 GCA_011048855.1 Desulfobacteraceae bacterium
TCGCACACCACTTCGCTTCCCAGGATCGGAGTGATACCGGCTTCACGCGCCGTGTGAACGAAAGGCACCGCTCCATAAAGACCATTGGTATCGGTAAGAGCGAGGCGCGTCAACCCGAGATCCCGCGCGGCCCGGCAGAGCTCCTCGATCGTGCCTGTGCCCCATCCCTTCGAATAATGTGAATGTACATGCAGATGTACAAACTCGTTCATGATTTCCATCCGGTGCCGGGCAGGAAAGAATGCTGCAGGCTTGATTCATCTGCAGTATCTCAGCACTCCCACCACCTTGCCTTCGATATGAATAGAGTCGTCCCTGACGACGAATGACCTCATGCCCTTATGGGCCGGGCGAAGCTCCACTTGATCGTCGCGGCGGTAGTAACGCTTGACGGTGACCTCGTTGTTCACCAGCGCCACCACGATTTCGCCGTTTTCGGCCACCGGCTGTTTCCTGACCACGATATAGTCTCCGTCCAGGATACCGTCTTCGATCATGGAATCCCCCTCCACCCGCAGCACGAAATGCTCACCCCGCCCTGTCATAGCCGGAGGAACTTCCACGGTACGCATATCCTCGACTGCTTCTATAGGCCTGCCCGCGGCGACCTTCCCCAGCAAAGGACACTCGAAACGCCTGGTTTCCACCGGCCTCAACACCTTCATCGCGCGTTTGCGGCTCTTTTCACTGGGCAGGCGGATATAGCCCTTTCTCTCCAGAATCTTGAGATAGCCGGTTACCGTGTTATACGAAGAAAATCCGAAATGACCGCGGATTTCATCATAGGTGGGTGCCGCTCCCCATTCTTCGATATAGCCCGAAACATAGGCCAGAAATTCTCGTTGCTTTTCGGTAAGTTTCACGCGGCATCCTCCTTTCTTTCGATGGGCGGCTGTCAGCTATCAGCCGTTAGCCGGCGGAAAAAAGCACTGCATGAAAAACAGCCGATACCGACGCCGACGCCGATTGAAAATCTGAATGCGCAGCATAATACTGTAAATTAACCTGTAAATCAAGCCCGAAATGAACAGTTAAAAAGGGGAACCGCCGTTTCATAAAAGATCTCTTTTTCGACAAAATAGTCGAATGCAGGGAAGTGAACTCGACAAGGATTGCCGATTCAGCTATAATGTCTTTTTAAAACAGGTCCGCCCTACATCTTTAACATTTTAAAATTCCAAACAAAATAAGTGGCGCCAGGTTTCGGCATGTCTCCTGCATAACTATCAGGCACAGGGCAGTTTCCCGGATTGAGAAAACGGCGCTTAACATGAAGTGGATGCCGTGGGGAACGCCATTTTCGACCGGGTGATCACCGGGAATGCGCGAAGCAAACCGATTTGGAGGACACAGGAGGAACAGCCATGAATTACAGAAAAAGTCATTTCAAAACCTGGCTCTTCGCAATCGGGGTGTTAGGATTGACTGCAGGGGTAGCGGCTGCCCTGCCGAATGAGGCATCCGCAAGCCAGAAGTCCGTTGGAAAGAGCGCAGTTCATGCAAAAACCCCGGCACCGGGCTGGTCTGCAAAAAAAGGCATCCCCGTTGGTCGTATCGGGAACAAGGGAACCCACCGACCGGCGTTCGAAAAGAAGTACGACAGAAATCCTCCCTCCAAAACCATTATACACTGCAGACCCCCGGCTCGGAGTGCAAGCGTGCACCGGGTGCGTCCACGATCTCCATGGCCGATCTTCGCCGCTTCATTTTCATATCAGCTCATCACGGCACCCGTATACTCCACCTCAGCTCCCACATACGTGGTCGCTGGAACCGGCGTTCCCCCAACCAGATCCACGGTGGCGTACCGAATATCAGTCACCGCGGATCTGCTCAATGTCAGGTCCGGCCCCGGTTTGAACAAACCGGTCGTCTGCACTGTGCGTTCGGGTGACATCCTGAATGTCCGGGCGGCTTCAGACGGGTGGCTCTACGTGACACTGTCCGACGGACGCCCGGGATGGCTGATGGAGTATTATACAAGGCGGATGTAAACACGGCCTGCAGGTTGATTTATAAAGGTTTTTAAAATTTTTATTGACATAAATTGAGAGAAAAAATATACTGATGTGTTCTAACTATTGCCTAAAACTATATGGAGATATCGATCATGGCACGTGCCATTACAAACGTTGAAAATATGAAGGACCGGAAAAGCCCGCCGGCTGCAAAAGATTCCATGCAGTGGTACCTGGAACAGGTAGGCCGTTACGACATGCTTTCCCGTGAAGAAGAGCAGGACCTCGCGCTGCGGATCCAAGAGCAGGGAGACCCGGAGGCCGCGGCGGCTCTTATAACCGCGAATCTCCGCCTGGTTGTCAAAATAGCCTCGGATTTCAACAGGACATGGAGGTTCTGCCATCCAATGGATCTGACTCAGGAAGGTAATATGGGCTTGATGCAGGCCGCATATAAATACGATATAACCAAGGATGTGAAATTTTCCTACTACGCGGCCTTCTGGATCAGAGCCTACATGATGAAGTATATCATTGACAACTGGAGTCTCGTCAAGGTCGGCACCACCCAGGCTCAGAGAAGACTTTTTTTCAACCTCAAGAAAGAACGGGAAAAACTCGTCAGAGAAGGCTACACACCCGAGCCCGAAATGCTTTCCGAGCGACTGAAGGTCCGCCCCAGGGATGTGGATGAGATGGCAGCCAGGTTGGAGGGGGATGTTTACCTGGACGCCCCCCTCGACAGCGAAGGTGACCGTGACGGTTTTGATGTGATAAGTGATCATGGGGAAAACGTGGAGACCCTTCTTCTTGATCTCCAGCTCCGGGATGTCCTCCGAAAGAATATCAAAGGTTTCATCAAGGAGCTCGCCCCCCGTGAGCGTGATATCGTCGAAAACCGCCTTCTTTCCGACCGCTTCGAGACACTGGAAAGCCTTGCGAACCGCCACGGGATATCAAGGGAACGGGTCCGTCAGATAGAAAAATCCATGGTGAAAAAACTTAAAACGCGGGTTTTGAAAGAAATCGAAAGCCCCCGAAGGGTTTATCATTGACTGTGCCGGGGGCTCCGAAAACCCGATTCAACATCTGAGTCGTTTCACTGCGGATGCAGCCACATCGACAACCCGGTCGATTTCGTTCCGGGTTGTCATCCAGATAAACAGGTTTCATAATGGACGTCCTTCCGACCTTCTAATAAGCCTTCGAATTGCCTGACCGTTCCGGCGCCTGCGTTCAACTGACACCACATAGTGTGTTATTTTCACTTGACATACAATATATAGCATCTAGAA
>DSCZ01000073.1 GCA_011048855.1 Desulfobacteraceae bacterium
CCTATAAAAATAACCTACGGGGGCTCGCTTCTCGCCGGGAGCGGGGTGGGGGCGAGCGCTGCGAGCTGCGTCTCACTCGCGCGTGCCCTGAATGAAGAGTTTTCGCTTGGCTTTGATATCGAACAGATCAACAGCGTGGGATGGGAGGGGGAATTCGCATACCACGGGATACCGAGCGGTGTAGACAACACCGCATCCACCTACGGCGGGATTCTGTTTTTCCGGGTGAGCGGGGGAGAAAAGTTTTTCGAACGTATAAACATCCGGCGTCCGTTCGAAGTGGTTCTTGCCGACAGCGGCGTCACCTCGGATACCTCCACGCTGGATGCACATGTGGAAGGCGAGAAATCGAAAGATCCAAATTTATTCCGGAATCGGCTGGATACTGTTCGCATGCAGGGGGTGAAGATGAAAAAGGCCCTCGAGGATGGGGACCTCGATGAAGTCGGTTCGCTGATGACCGAGAATCATTCTCTGCTCCGGCTGATGGGGCTTTCCCACGAAAGACTGGATTATCTATGCAACAGGGCACTGGCTCTCGGCTCGCCGGGCGCCAAAGTAACCGGCGGGGGTCGGGGAGGCTATATGGTAGCGCTGACGCCGGGGTCCCGCCTTCAGCAACTTGTGGCCGATGCTTTTGCGGCCGAGGGCTGCAAGGTGATGACGCCGGTTCTGGGTGGTTGACCGTTACGCCGGATTTCGGAGGGCTGGAAATTAGAAACCCAAATACACAAGGAGGTTTGCCATGACCGGAAAACGTTTGTTCATTTTTTCGATTACATTATTTTTCGTATTTGCGTCCGTTTCAATTGCCTGTTCCCAGAGCCTGAACCTTTTGACATGGAAAGGATATGCTCCGAAGGAACTGGTGGACAAATTCAAGGCGGAAACCGGAATAGACGTCAAGGTCACCTATACCAATAATGAAGAGATGATCGCAAAGCTCCGGGCCACCCGCGGCGGAGGGTTCGATCTTGCGCAGCCCAGCCAGGACCGCATCTCTTCGGTGCAGGAGCAATACGGGATATACCAGCCGATCGATCTCGACAGGGTGGAAACCGGCCAGATAATAGAGTCGATGCTCGAAGCGGTGAAAAAAAACACGATGGTGAACGCCAAACCACATGCGGTGCCCTTTTGCTGGGGGACCTCCGGCCTGGTTGTCAACAGCAAATATGCGGCGGGTGCTGTCGATTATCTGGACCTGCTGAACGAAAAATACGCCGGTCGCATCAGTTATCGGCTCAAGCGTCCCACCCTGATAGCGCTGGCTTTCGCGATGGGCGACGACCCTTTTGCAAAATACGGGGATGTCGAAGCTTACCGGGCGTTGATGGAAAAAGTAGGCGACGCGATGATAGAGGCGAAGCCGTATGTCAAAACTTACTGGACAAACGGAGATGCGCTGCTCCAGTCTATGCGTTCCGAAGAGGTTTATCTGGCCATGGCCTGGGACAACGGTGGATGGAAGCTTCATGAAGAAAACCCGGATATAGATTTTCTGGCACCTAAAAGTGGCGCTCTGGGCTGGATAGATACCTTCGCACTCCCGGCGAAGGCCGAAAATCCGGATGCGGCCTACAAGTGGATCAACTTTATGCTTCGGCCCGAAAATGCCGCGTTTTTTACAGACATGGAAAAATGCGGCACCGCGTCAAAGGGCTCGATCCAGCTGACCGAAGAAGCTGTGAAGGCCAACTTCGAGAGATGTTTCCCACAGGAGGCGATAGACAATATAAAATGGTATCCGCCGGTGCCTGCACAGCTCGAGGCGATCGAAGGCATGATACTCGACAAGGTCAAGGCCGCCAGGTAGCATTGGAGGGTGCCGTCCGCTCGATTGGTGGATCGGCCAGCGCCGTTCATTTGGATCCGGGGTGCATTGCAGGGGGCAGTTGTTTTTAGATGAGTGGAACAACGCAGGACAGCGGGGCGAGGTTCGATCTCTCGGTGCGGGACGCCGTTAAGATGTTCGGAGATTTTGCAGCCGTGGACGGTGTCTCTCTCGATGTCGAAAGCGGTCGATTCTTTTCGATACTCGGGCCCTCCGGCTGCGGCAAAACCACGCTGCTCAGGATGATCGCCGGCTTCATCGAACCTACGCGGGGAAGGATAGAAATAAGGGGCCGGGACATGGCCGGGATTCCTCCGAACAGAAGACCGGTGAACCTGATTTTTCAGCATCTAGCACTGTTCCCGATGATGAATGTTGAAGAGAATATCGCTTTCGGTCTCAAGAGAAGAGGCGAGGCGCGTGCCGAAATACGGAAAAAGGTTGCGACGATTCTTGAGCGGCTGGGCTTGTCCGGATTCGAAAAAAAGGAAATAAATCAGCTTTCCGGGGGGCAGAAACAAAGAGTGGCGATAGCCAGATGCCTGGTGCTGGAGCCGGCCGTGCTGCTGCTTGACGAGCCCCTCGGGGCGCTGGATTTGAAATTGAGAGAACAGATGAAGGTGGAGCTGAAGAAACTTCAAACCCAGGTGGGGACCACCTTCGTTTACATCACCCACGACCAGTCAGAGGCCCTGGTGATGTCCGATCATGTGGCCGTGATGAACAATGGCGTGTTTGAACAGGTCGATACACCGCAAAATCTGTATCACAGGCCGAGAACACCTTTCGTCGCCAGGTTTGTCGGGGAAAGCAACACCTGGCGTGCGAAAGTAGATTCCAGCAGGGGAAATGTTCTGGAGGTTTCGACCGCCGCAGGCCGGGTTTTTCGGGTGCCGGGAAATGAAGAAATCCCGGCGGGATGTGACGTGGAATTTTTCCTTCGGCCGGAGGCCGTCGTTATTGAACCAGCAGGGGATCTGCCCGGATTCAACCGCATCGAGGTGTCGGTCAGATCCATTCTCTTCGACGGTGCCAACAGCAGGCTCCTTGCCTCCGGCACCGGCGGAGACGAGGCGGAGTTGATGATAGCCCTTCCGCAAACGCGGCGCTACGATCACATTGGGCCGGGTGACGTGATCGAGGTGGGTTGGGACGAGGCCGCAGGGGTGTGCTTCCCGGCCACGGAGCCCTGACATGAAACCATCCGTCCGCTGGACGCTTGTCCTGTTCCTTTCACCGGTCCTGTTGTGGCTTTTTCTACTCATTGTGCTCCCGCATATAGATCTGCTGGTTATGTCCTTCAGGGTGGAGGATTACCGTGGAGGATCCGGTTGGAGCCTCAAGAACTATATCATGTTTTTCAATGAGCCCATTTATTGGCTTACGTTCGTCAGGACCGCCGTTTACTCTATTC
>DSCZ01000141.1 GCA_011048855.1 Desulfobacteraceae bacterium
CGGGGAAACTGGTCGGTGCGGGAGCTCAAACGGCAGATCGGCAGCCTCTACTATGAGCGTTCCGGGTTATCGGAAAACAAAGAAAAACTGGCAGAACTGGTCCAATCAGGGACGGAAAAGAGCAAACCGAAACTGCCTGTCCGCGATCCCTATGTTTTCGAGTTTCTCGGGATAAAGTCCTGTGAGGCCATGGGGGAGTCCGATCTGGAGGATCAGCTCCTGAATAAACTACAGGGTTTCCTTTTGGAGCTTGGTCACGGATTCTGCTTTGAAGCCCGTCAGAAGAGGATCCTGATCGGTGATACACATGGTTTCGTTGACCTGGTTTTCTACCACCGCATCCTTAAATGCCATGTGCTGGTAGAGTTGAAGGTCGAGTCCTTTAACCACGAAAACCTCGGACAGCTCAACACCTATGTGAGCTGGTACCGGAAAAACATGATGGCCGACGGAGACAAGCCGCCCGTGGGCATTCTGCTCTGTACGCAAAAAGACCATGCCCTGGTGGAATACGCCCTGGCAGGTATGGACAACCACCTGTTCGTCTCCAAGTACCAACTCGAATTGCCCCGCAAGGAAGAAATACAGAAATTTCTGGAAGAGAAGATGCGGGAAGTGGGGGAATGAAAAGAGCAGACACGCTCCACGAGCAGTTCTCCCAAGCCGACCGGCTCGAAGTCACTATCAAGAGGAATTTGGAGGCCCTGGGCTATGGGGGCTGAGTGGAGAGAAACAACCGTAGGAGAGTTTTCCCCTTTTGCTTACGGGAAGAATCTTCCTGAGAAAAAGAGAGAGAATGGTCCCTATCGCGTTTATGGTTCAAACGGTCCCGTCGGTTTCCACAATAAACCCTTGGTCGAAGAGTCTGGGATTGTGATTGGCCGAAAAGGTACCGTTGGAGCCGTCCATTATACGGCACAACCTTTCTGGCCGATTGATACGACATTCTATGTTAGTAGAGCAAACCACAGGGATTTGCGATATACCTATTATTTGCTTAAGTCCCTTGGGCTTGAAAACATGAATTCAGACAGTGCAGTACCTGGTTTAAGCAGGGATGCTGCACATGCACGGAAGATACTTGTCCCTGAACTGGACGAACAACGTGCCATCGCCCATATCCTCGGCTCGCTGGACGACAATATCGAATTGAACCGCCGGATGAACCAGGCGCTGGAGGGCATGGCACGTGCCATCTTCAAGTCCTGGTTCGTGGATTTCGATCCGGTGCGAGCCAAAGCCGAAGGTCGCCCGACAGGCCTGCCGGATGATATCGCCGCGCTCTTTCCCGACAGTTTCGAGAATTCGGAGCTAGGGGAGATTCCCAAGGGGTGGGAGGTCGTGGTCTTGCCTGAGATCATAGATGTGAACCCTGCCCGAAAACTTAAGAAAGGTCAAATTGCTCCCTATCTCGAAATGAAAAACGCACCCGAAAATACAGCAAGAGCTTTGCATTGGTATTACAGGGAATATGGCTCAGGAGTTAAATTCATAAACGGTGATGTTCTAATGGCGCGAATAACGCCCTGTCTCGAAAATGGGAAGGGTGCTTTTGTTGATTTTTTGGAAGCCGATCAGGTTGGATGGGGTTCCACGGAGTATATAGTCTTTAGGTCAAAAAAACCTTTGCCTTTGGAGTATTCCTATTTTTTATCTCGAACAAATGATTTTCGATCTTACAGCATAGTCAACATGACAGGTTCGTCTGGCCGTCAGCGAGTACCTGCCACAGTATTCGATTCCTACCTTGTTGTTAATCCAAGCAGGGAAGTGTGTGATTGCTTTGGCATGATTGCAGGCGCAATAATGTCAAAGATAAAAAAGAATGATGAAGAGGCTCATACCCTCGCCTCTCTTCGCGACACCCTCCTGCCCAAACTCATTTCCGGCGAGCTACGCGTCCCGGATGCCGAGAAGTTCGTTGAGGAGGCCGGCCTATGACGAGCGCCCTTGACGATATTGCCCCAGCCTTCAAAGCGTCAGCCTCTCGCTGGCCAGACGCGCCCAATATCCAGGCGCATTATGCTGATCTTGCAAGCACCTTTAGAAGCAACGGCTGCAGCCTGATTGAGTTATGCAAATCCTTTCTGGAAATGGTTTGCATTACCATTGTTACGGAATTGGGTAAGGATCCTCCTGAAAATTCAACCCCCTCAACGACTGAGTATTTGAACTGTGCTTTCGATGCGCTAGGTATTAGATCCCAAAGAGGAGCAAGCGCTATCGGAAAAGTCTTTTCTGGCTTTAACAAAATTTCTGATGGTTTGACATACATTCGGGATAATGAGGGTTCCGTGGCTCATGGCAAGGACGGTTTCATCGATGCCCTATCGGACCATCATGCACGGGTCTATCTTCTGTCCGCCGATACGATCATCGCGTTGTTGCTGCAAGCCTACGACGGTGTTGAGCCTTCCATTTTAAAGACCCGCGAGTCACATAGCCGCTTCTCCCATCATAACAAAAAAATCGATGCAGCGACCCAGGTTGAGGCCAAAGTAGACGAAGACGGCGTCGTGGAATTGTCCTTTCGTGCTGGAACGCTTGAAGATGGTTTTGATATTCGCGTTCCTGCAAGCGAGTTGCTGTATTATCTGGATCGTCAGGCATACGTGGACGTTTTGGATGCTTTGAGGGGTATTGCGACCCAACCCGAAGAAGAGGAAATACCGGAACCAGAGGAGACAACCCCCGACGAGCCAGAACCTCCAGCAAAACCGGAGAAAGCGGCTGTAGGGCAAAAGGAGACTTTAGCCCGAAAACCCCAACCGGTTACTAATTATCAGGGAAAATACAAGGAGCAGGTTTTGCCGCTTTACGAATTTATTCTTCATTCCATTCTGGGTGGCAATTCCGAGTATGCAACGCAAATCCAGAATCTTACCTATACACTGCTAAACGGCATGGAAGATCTGGAGGTCGTCGATTGGAGTAAACGCACCTTCTCCAGAGCTAAGGTACGTCTTTTCTTGAAGAAACTGACAAAGCTCTTTTCCATAGAGGAAATTGAAGAGAGTGCCATTGATCAGATTGTTGAATGGCTGGAAAAGTGTATCCCTGGGGGTGCGGGATGACCACATTTAACGAAACTACCCTAGAAAAAACCGCCCTCGGCTGGTTTGAGGCCATGGGGTGGCAGACCGCCTTTGGCCCTGATATCAGCCCCGACGGCCCGGCCTCTGAACGTAATGATTACGATCAAGCCATCTTGGTCGGAAGATTGCAGATC
>DSCZ01000373.1 GCA_011048855.1 Desulfobacteraceae bacterium
GCGGTTGAGGGAGCCGCTACCCTATGGTTCGCAGGAAGCCTTTCGGGACCCACCCCTGGCTCATGATTACGGCATGGATGCAGGGGTGGATCGTTTTTTGGCTCAGCAGAATCTTTCAAGCATCAGCAAGGTTCGCCGTCGTATATACCAAATTTGGCAGCAGTGGGGCGAAACCCAAGGGTTGGTGCCGGTTTTCCCGAAACTCGCGCCTGGCGCTATGCCCCTGATTTTTCCAGCCTACACTAAATCTACTGCTGCCAGCCGGCAATGGTACGAACGCGGCCATCGGGCCGGTGTGGACATCCATTCCTGGCCCACCTTGCCGCCCGCCATCGTCGCACGCAACGGTAACGCGATGCGGCTCTGGGAGCGCCTGATCTGCTTTCCCATCCATCAGGAAATGGATGTACCGGCGCTGGAAAAGCGTATGGCGGTGCTGTAACGGAAAAGCGGAGGAAATACAATAAAAGATCGTGATTCCAATCCTCAGCTAAATTTATTGTCATGCCGGAAACAGAGCTGTCATTTCGACCGAAGGGAGAAATCTCCTTGCACCGAGGACGTGAGATTCCTCCCTTCGGTCGAAATGAGAGAAACAGGATAAATCAGTCTGTTACATACCATGACAATTTTGCAGAAGATTGTTGGTAATCATATAAAAGATTGTCCATGAAATATTCCGTTATTCCGGGCTGTGAACTGACTCCTGATCTGGTTGCCCGCTGGAGCGACATCCAGCGAGCGGATCAGGCCCTAGCCAGTCCCTATTTTCGTCCTGAATTCACCCAGACAGTCGCTGCTGTGCGGGACGATGTCCTTGTCGGCCTGATGCAGGCAGGTGGTGAAGTGGTCGGTTTTTTCCCTTTCCAGCGTGGTCGCGGCGGTAGTAGCCGGCCTGTAGGCCTTGCTCTCTCCGACTACCATGGGGTTATTGCCGCCCCGGATGCCCAGTGGACTGCCACCGCATTGTTGCGTGGTTGCGGATTGACCCGTTGGGAGTTCGACCACCTGCCGGCCTGGCAACGTCAGTTTGCCGGCTGGCATGACGCTGTTTCCGATTCCCCGATTATTGAGGTGGAACAGGGTATGGATGCCTTTGAGTCATCCCGCGACAAATCCGGCCGTAAACAGTTACGTGAGGCGAAGCGCAAAAAAGAAAAGCTTGCTGAACAGATAGGGCCGCTCACCTTTACGCTGCACACAACCAACCGGGATCTGCTGCGGCAAATGATGACCTGGAAATCGGAACAGTGCCGTAGAACAGGTACCGTGGATTTTTTTGCCCTGGACTGGTGCCGTCAACTGATTGAACGGATTCACTCTGTCCGGACGCCGGAGTTTGGCGGCCTGCTGGCCTGCCTGCATGCAGGCGACACATTGGCGGCACTCCATTTCGCCATGTACTCCCGTCGGGTTTGGCACTCCTGGTTTCCTGCCTATAATCACGAGTTGGAAGAGTACTCACCAGGATTTATTCTGCTTCTGGAAATGATTCAGGCGGCTTCTAATCAAAAAATCCAATACATTGACCTGGGAAAAGGCATCTCATTGTACAAAAAGCGGGTTATGACCGGCGGGATCCCGGTGGCTGAGGGATGCCTGGCCATACCTTCTTTCGGCAACCGATTGCGGGTCTGGCGGCAAAAGGCGGAAGAATGGGGAAAACAATCTTATTTTAAACCGCTGTTGCGGTTGCCCGGGCGGTTGATCAAGAACAGGGAAAGGCGGAAAAAATATGAATGACGGCAGCGGCAACGCAGGTAAAGCTGCTGTTTCCGACGATAAATGAAACGCTTTTTTGAACTTGAGGAATAATGGTATTTTTGTGCGGCAGTTAAAGCAGAAACTTCGAAAAAAAATCGGGCCATCATTGCAGTGGGCGGCATATTCAACTGGAATGATGCAGTTTTTAGCAAGAATCAAGCACATAAAGGGCGCCATTGTTCTGATGTACCATAGCGTGGCAGACGAATCTCAGACGCGATGGATTGACCCGCATAATCACGTACCTGCCGGAATATTTAAAGAGCAGATGGAGTATTTATCCCTGCACCGGCAGGTAATAGAATTAGCTGAATTGATCAAAATACTTCGCAATGGGTTTACCCCTGAGAACGGAACCGCGGTAATTACTTTTGACGACGGCTATCTTGACAATTTAACCGTTGCCGCACCGATTCTTGAAAATCTTGGCTTGGTGGCTACCCTCTTCCTTCCTACCGGCTATATCGATCGCGGAGAGACCCAATGGGTGGACCAAGCTTACACGGCCTTCAAATTCCGCACTCGTTCCAAGCTATCCTGGAAGGGAAATCAAACGGTGAGTTTTGATTTAAGATACCCTGCCCATGGCGCCGAGGCCTATAAAAATGTATGTTTGTCCCTTATGCACAATAATGGCGCCAAGCGTCGTAATCTCATCGATGAACTCTACGTGCAGCTCAGTCCAACTGACCCCCCCCAACGCTTAACGATGGATTGGGACGACGTTAAGATGCTGCTGACAAAATATAATTGTTTTAAAATTGGCGGCCATTCTCAGGAACATACTGACATGACCCGTCTTACCGAAGACGAAATGCGGGATGAGTTAGAAGGTTGTGCCAGAAGGATAGAGGACGTTCTTGGGATAAGGCCTGTTCACTTTTCCTTCCCGTATGGAAGGACAAACACACAACTTCGTAAAATCGCGGCAGAACACGGATATGATTGCGCGTTTGGAGGAATGGGTTTCAATCCGATTATTCATTCAGGCACTGACCCGTATGACATGCCACGAGTCGAAGCTCCTGCATTGATGGGTCGTTTCGAATTGGCTGTCAGTACCTCAAATACCGGCATTTGGAGGCGACTGGGACGATGACAGGTAAAAATCCGATTTTCATCGCGGTTTCCGGAAAAATTTCCTGATTACCACAAATCCTTAGCAAATTTATTCCCGGCGCAAGAACAATGCTGTCATTTCGAACGGATGTGAGAAATTTCCTTGCACCGGGGACATGGAATTCTCTCTGCGGTCGAAATGACAGAGGGTCAGTTCGAAAGGACAAAACTGACAAAATCAGCCACTTACGAAGAGCGACAAATTTCCGGCTGAAAATTGATGGTAATCAGCTTTTTTTGACAGGAGTTTCTAGACTTCACCCTTCTTTCACCAAACAAATCATGTAAATTCAGATAGTTAACCCAGCATTTTTCTGCAAGACCCTCCAGCTTACATCCAACAAA
>DSCZ01000151.1 GCA_011048855.1 Desulfobacteraceae bacterium
ACTCAAAGTTACTTTGAATGATTTTTGGTGATAAAGTCACAGAATAAAACCTCAAAAATTAAAAACTTTGCTTTCGGCAGCCAGATCAATCAAACGGGGGGCCCCGTCCAGTTTCATATTTGAAAAAAATTTCGACTCGTCAACCTGACGATTCTTTGCACAGGGGATTCACACTCCCACCGGGACCTGGTTTTCCACCAGGTACGGAAAATAATCATTCGGGCAGTCGCCTGTAGTGGTTTTCTGCGAGAAATCCCTTCCTTTGTCAGCCCACATGACTCCGCCGTCCACCATGAAAATATTCACGGCGTGTCCTTTTGAATGAGCAATTTTCGCGAATTGAAAACACCTCGTCGCGTTTTCGTTGTCATCCTTGCTCAATACGAACAAAAAATCCGCCATATGTCATTTCCCTCCTTTCCGTTGTCTCTTCATGCAAAAATTCTGGAACGTGTTTTCCAGTCAATTATCAACGGCTAATTCGCTTCCGTCAACCAGTTACAATTTTACTGTACTTTTTTCTTGACAACAAGAAACAGGAAAATAAGTATGCCTCCAATGTCGAGGGCTGCAGCGGGCGTATCGTCACTTGTTCTTTTTCACGGCAGGCCCCGATAAATGGTATCTTGATGAAGCGATTGATCAGAAAGACCATTTCCGGATGGAAACTAATTCGAGAAAATCACCATGACAAAGTTTCGAAAGCTCAATCCGGCCCATGTAGAAGAAATCACCAGGCGGGCATGCACCAGCCCTTATTTTCGCCTGATCTCCCTCCGTGTCACCGAAATATTGTGGGGTTCATCACGCGTGGACCTTACCGTCGAAGAAAAGCATCTTCAGCCATGGGGCAGGGTCCACGGCGCCGTCTATGCAGCCCTGGTGGATGTAGCCGCCTTCTGGGCCGTGTATACTCAGATCCCGGAGGGTGTCGGTCTGACCACCGCGGAATTGAAACTCAACTATCTCGCCCCCGTTTCTTCAGGGGAATTGATCGGTCGGGGCAAATCGATCAAGGTCGGAAAAACCCTTTCACTTGGCGAAGCCTCGGTTTATGACGAGACAAACCGCCTGCTCGCCCATGGCACCGCCACGTTGATCGCGCTTGATTCTCTTTCCCTGAAAGGCAAAACACCTCTTCCTCCGAAATGGATTTGAATCGCCCGGTGAAGGACCAAGGGCGGGGCTGAACCCCTCTCCTACATGCTAAAAAACAGACGATACCGATACCGATCCCGACAGAAGAAAGCGTATCGATTACGATGACGACAACGACAACCGCTTCGCTTGCGCTCCGCTGACAACGACAACGATTGAACTGAAGGAGAATAGAGGCTGGGGCGGGGGTTTCGATGCGGGAGATTCATCGGGGAGAAGGGGCGTCATGCGAGAGGCTTCCGCATCGAAACCCCCGGCGCAGCCGGCATCCGAAGCTTCCAGCTTATAGCCGTTAGCCATTAGCTTTTAGCTATTATCTATTTAGAATCAAAATGAGCTACTTTAATAAAAGCCAATATCGAGGCCAACGCCGAATTCTGAGTTCCGGCTCCTGAGCTCTGACTTCTCGCTCCCGACTGACCTCCAACTGCGAGACCCCATTCCACCGGCATTGACACATTACCTTCCGAACTTACCTTTGTTTCATGATAAAAAAAATTTCACGGTTCAAAAATCGTGTAACGATAATTCAGGAGGAAAAACCAGATGAGATTCGACAAGTTTACGCTCAAGGCCCAGGAGGCCATTCAGGCATCGCAGCAGTTGGCCGAACGTTTCGGCCATCAACAGATAGAGCCCGAGCACCTGCTGCGGGTGCTCCTTGACCAGAAAGACGGTGTTATTCCGCCCCTGCTTGGAAAAATCGGCTCTGACCCGGGAACCATTATAGGGGCCCTCGATGAAGCCATCGAAAAACTGCCGCGTGTTTCCGGCGCCGGTTACGGGCAGCCTTACCTTTCCGGCCGTGCCAAACAGGTTCTCGACAGGTCCTTTTCCGAGGCCGAGCAGATGAAGGATCAATATGTAAGCCTGGAACACATGCTGCTCGCGGTGCTTGAGGAAAAAACGGGTGAATCTTCAAAAATCCTTTCAAGAGCCGGAATAACAAGAGACACCGTCCTGAAAGCCTTGATGGGGATCCGCGGTGGCCAGAGGATAACCGACCAGAACCCCGAAGACAAGTACCAGGCGCTCGAAAGGTTCAGCAAGGATTTAACCGCTATAGCCGCCAAGGGGAATCTCGACCCGGTGATCGGCAGAGACGACGAAATCAGGCGGATCGTCCAGGTTCTTTCCCGTCGAACCAAGAACAACCCGGTGTTGATCGGGGAGCCGGGCGTCGGTAAAACAGCCATTGTCGAAGGGCTGGCCCAAAGAATCGTACAGGGCGATGTTCCCGAAACCCTGAAGAATAAACGAGTCGTGGCCCTGGACATGGGTTCGCTCATAGCGGGCGCAAAATACCGGGGGGAATTTGAAGACCGCCTGAAAGCGGTCCTCAAGGAGGTGACAGACGCCGAGGGCCGGATCATTCTGTTTATAGACGAAATGCATACGCTGGTGGGAGCCGGTGCAGCCGAAGGTGCGGTTGATGCCTCGAACATGCTCAAACCCGCCCTTGCAAGAGGGGACCTGCGCTGCGTAGGCGCTACAACGATAAAGGAATACCGGAAGCATATCGAGAAGGATGCGGCGCTCGAGCGTAGGTTCCAACCGGTTATGGTCGAGGAGCCGAGCGTCGAGGACACTATAAGCATACTCAGGGGGCTCAAGGAAAAATATGAAGTTCATCATGGAGTCCGCATCAAGGATTCGGCCCTCGTGGCAGCCGCCACCCTTTCCCACAGGTATATCACGGACAGGTTCCTGCCGGACAAGGCTATCGACCTGATTGATGAGGCCACATCCAGGCTCCGGATCGAGATCGACAGCATGCCGGCTGAGATAGACGACGTGCAGCGGAAAATAACCCAACTCGAAATCGAACGCGAGGCACTGAAGAAAGAAAAGGATCAGGCTTCGCGGGACCGACTCGAGAAGCTGGAAAGCGAGCTTTCCGGGCTGAAGACCCAAAGCCGGGAAATGATCGAAAACTGGAAGCGCGAAAAAGAGGCCATTTCAAGAATCCAGGAAATAAAGGAAAAACTCGAATCGACACGGACCGAGGCACAGATGGCCGAACGCCAGGGAGATCTTTCACGCGCGGCCGAGCTCAAATACGG
>DSCZ01000209.1 GCA_011048855.1 Desulfobacteraceae bacterium
AGATAAGATTAGGTTTGGTGAGGGAAAAAGTCAAACGAAATATGATGGTTTTGTGGAAAAATGGAAACTGTGTCAACCCTAAATAATAAAAATATTTTCGTATAAAAACACAAATATTTTATTAAAATGAATTGGAGGTTATCATGGAACCTGGCTTAAAGATTATACCGTTGATTCTGGCATTTGCCCTGGTGCTTTCGGTTTGCAGCTGCCAAACGCCCGCCGGGCGCTCCGCGGGCGAGGTGGTCGATGACGCCACTATAACTACAAAGGTCAAGTCGAAATTGTTCGAAGACAGGGTGCTGAGTGGTTTTTCCATCGCGGTCAAGACTTTCCAGGGTGAGGTGACCCTCACCGGATCGGTGCTTTCCCCGGGGGAAAAGCAGCGGGCCACCACCGTTGCCCGAAGTGTAACCGGTGTGAAAAAGGTCAACAACCTGTTGACCATAAAAGATTCGTAAGAACTCACAAATGAGACGGCTATGGAAAAAGCTTTCCCGCCTAGCGGGACGGATCCTGAGGAGTGGGGCTTGCATAAAGTATGCTGCAGGGTAGAGGAATAAAGCGTAACGCAGCATTTGGACTTTTTACGAGCCTATCAACTCCTGGGTCGAAGAGAAGACGGCGTATAATTAATGCCAACGTCCAATTATTTCAGTAATTTATGGCGGAAGTGCATGGGAATCGAACCCACCTGACCCGGTTTCAGCCAAGTCACACCGGATTTGAAGTCCGGGAGCCCCACCAGTGAGCTTTCCACTTCCATCGTCTATTCTAAACACGGGGATCTTTTTGTCAACCTTCAGCCTGCCGGCGGAAGGCCGATATCCTGTCCGGTGTTACCAGGATGCTGCAGGTGCGTTTCAATCAAGCGCGCCCAGTATAATACGGAGAGTCCTCCTCAGGGGCTCGGCAGCTCCCCACAGCAGCTGATCGCCGACCGTGAACGCTGCCAGATATTCCGGCCCCATAAGCATTTTCCGGATGCGGCCCACCGGAACATCAAGTGTCCCATTCACCGCTGCCGGTGTTAATGCTGCAAGCGTTGAATTTTTATCGTTGCTCACGACCCTCACCCAGTCATTACCACCGGCGATCATATCGACGGCTTCATCGAGTGGAACATCACGTCGCAGTTTTATCATCAGCCCCTGGCTGTGGCAGCGCATGGCTCCTATCCTGACGCATATACCATCAACCGGTATCCGGGGTTCGGCCTTCAAGATTTTGTTGGTTTCTGCATCCCCCTTCCATTCTTCCCTGGTCTGCCCGGAGGGCATGGCCCGGTCGATCCACGGAATGAGGCTTCCGGCAAGCGGAGCGCCGAAGTGCTCTACAGGAAAGTTTTTGTCTCTTAAACGCGCTGTAACGGCGGAATCCACCTTCAGTGCTTCTGAAGCGGCATCCCGGGCCGGCAGGCCTGCATGGTCGGAAATATCGGCGAACTGCTTTACGAGCTCTTTCATGTGCTGAGCACCGGCGCCCGATGCAGCCTGGAAGGTCATTGTCGAAATCCATTCGACAACCCTCTGCGAAAGTAAGCCCGCAAGAGCCATCAACATCAGGCTGACCGTGCAGTTCCCGCCCGCGAAAGTTTTAACACCGCCGGCGAGTGCCCGGTCGATCACCGCCCTGTTCACGGGGTCCAGAACAATCACGCTTTGCTCATCCATCCGCAGGGTCGATGCAGCATCTATCCAGTAGCCTTTCCAGCCGGTCGCGCGAAGAGGGCGATAAACCTTTTCAGTATATCCTCCTCCCTGGCAGGTCACGATGATGTCCAGGCCGGCCAGGGCTTTCATGTCGTAGGCGTCTAAAAGAGATGGAGCCTGCCTGCCCGTATCCGGGGGGCTTCCCCCTACGTTTGATGTCGTAAAAAAAAACGGTTCGAATGGTAATTCAAAATCACCTTCGTTTTTCATCCGCTCCATCAGAACGGACCCGACCATTCCCCTCCAGCCGATAAAACCTATCCGTTTCATATCTTCCCTTTTGTCTCCCTCACGTTTAGATTTGATAGCGTCGTAAAAAGTCAAAACAACCCTGTCCCTCGGGGTCGCTGTCGGCGTCGGTATCGGTACCGGACGTTGACCGGCGACCTTTTCGACCCCGATGCCGATCCCGAGCCCGACGCCGATAAGACGGAGATGGTACCTTTTACGGGACCATCATATTTGGCTGACTATAGCGATAGGTAAATGGGTTTTCAAGACCGAAGAGCGGCCTCGACCATCGGGCTCAGAATTTCAGTTACTGAACCGTGGATGACCAGGTCCGCCTGTTTATCCATGGGTGTTTCATCCCTGTTTATTATGATAAGCGGCGCTCCACACCGCACGGCTTCAATCGGCACCGATGCCGCCGGGTAGACCACCAGGGACGAGCCGAGGACAATACACAGGTCGCATTCGGCCGCCCATTCAAACGCCAGGCTCATCGCCTCCCGGGGCATCGCCTGGCCGAAGGAAACGGTTGCCGGCTTCAGGATTCCACCACACTCAGTGCATCTCGGGGCGGTTTCCCCGGCGCTGCGCCTCTCTTCTATTGCGTCCCTGTCCAAATATGACCCACAGGAAAGGCACGAAACGAAAAAAGTGGTTCCGTGGAGTTCGATGACAAGATCCGGCGAGTTACCGGCCTTGTGGTGGAGCCTGTCGATGTTCTGGGTGACGACACCGAGGAGCTTGCCCGCTTTCTCAAGGCGTTGTACCGCAATGTGCGCTTTGTTGGGAGAAGCTCCCCGCATCACTGCGTATGCTTCGCTGCTCATGCGCCAGTAGCGTTCCCGGCTCTCTTCGCTCGCAAGAAACTTGTCGAAGTAGAAATCGGACGGATCGTATTTGTCCCACAGCCCGCCGGGGCTTCGGAAGTCAGGTATCCCCGATTCGGTGCTGAGCCCGGCTCCTGTGAACACGAGTATCCTTTTCGATCCGGTTATCATGGAGCTTCCACGTTTGATTGCCTGGTCCATTTTATTCCCCGGAGATGTTTGCCTCTGATGCTTCCGTATCAGTATATCAAAGACGCCTAATCCTGCAAGGGTGTCAAGAAAAACTTGACGACCAGCCTCACATATCGGAAAAAGATCCGCAGGAAAAACATTCCTGTGATAAACTGCGACCATAATTTTCCCCGGCGGAAGGAAACGATTATTATGATAAGCGGCGCTCCACACCGCACGGCTTCAATCGG
>DSCZ01000416.1 GCA_011048855.1 Desulfobacteraceae bacterium
GGAGGGGCGTGCCGAAGCTGAAAGGTGCCTCAACTGCGGTTACTGCTGCGAGTGCTACCAGTGTGTGGAGGCCTGCGGGGCGGGGGCGGTTACGCTGGACACCCACCGGCAGCAGCCGGAAACCATGAGCCTGAATGTCGGCTCCGTGATCCTCGCATCCGGCGCAAAGGCCTTCGATCCATCGGGCATGGCGGAATACAGCCGGCACAAAAGCAGGGATGTGCTCACTTCTCTTGAATTTGAACGCCTGCTTTCCGCGTCCGGGCCGACAATGGGGCATCTCGTACGGCTCTCCGACGGAGCAGAGCCGAAAAGCATCGCGTGGCTTCAGTGCATCGGATCCAGAGACGTTCATCATTGCGGCCACGGGTACTGTTCGTCTGTGTGCTGTATGTACGCGATAAAGCAGGCTGTGATAGCGAAAGAACATGCAGGGGATGAACTCGACTGCACGATTTTCTATATCGACATGAGGACCCACGGAAAAGACTTCGACCGGTACCGCGAGGCCGCGGAAGAAATTCATGGAGTCAAGTTTATAAGGACGAGGGTGCCTGCCATTGAAGTGGTAGAGGGAAGACCTTACCCTATAATAGACTATGTAGATGAGGAAGGACACCCTGCGCGGGCAGGTTACGATCTCGTGATTCTTTCAACGGGCCTTGAAACAGATGACGATTTCAAACACCTTTCAGCAAAGTTCGGCTTCGAACTCACGGAAGGCGGCTTCTGCAGCACCGACTCCTTCCTGCCTGTCCATTCGCCGGTAAAAGGCCTTTTCGCCTGCGGCACATCCCTCGGCCCCAGGGACATACCCCAGTCAGTCATAGACGCCGGGGCAGCAGCCGCAGCTGCAGGAAGCCTTCTCGCGGAATCCCGCCACACGCTCACGTGTGTCAGGGAAATCCCGGCCCAACGCAACACCTCAGGCGATCGCCCCCGAATCGGCGTGTTTGTCTGCCGCTGCGGGATCAACATCGCAGGCGTCGTGGATGTAGTCGCCGTTCAAGATTACGCGGCATCGCTTCCCTATGTGGAATATGTCGCGGACAATCTCTACACTTGCTCCCAGGACACCCAGGAGATCATAACGGCAACGATAAAGGAGCACAATTTAAACAGGATCGTGGTAGCCGCCTGCACCCCCAAGACCCACGAACCGCTCTTTCAGGAAACTCTGGTGAATGCCGGATTGAACAAATACCTCTTCGAAATGGCCAACATCCGGAACCAGGATTCCTGGGTCCACAGAAAGAACCCGGCCGCAGCCACCGAGAAAGCCATGGACCTGGTACGGATGGCGGTTGCCAAGGTCGCGCTGAAAGAGCCGGTGGAAGATACCGAACTCGAGGTAAACAGAGGCGTACTCGTTGTCGGGGCGGGTGTTTCAGGCATAAGTGCCGCGCTTTCCCTCGCCTCCCAGGGTTATCCGGTGACGATCGTCGAACGTGAACCCCAACCGGGAGGTGAGGCAAAAAAACTCCATACAACATGGAAAGGAGAAAACGTCAAAGACCGCCTCCAGGCGCTGCTGGAGGCTTTGGACGAAAACCCGATGATCGACCTTGCCTGCGGCACCGAAATAAAATCGGTTGAGGGGTTTGTGGGAAATTTCAGGACCACGCTCGAAACTCCGGCTGGAAGCCGGGTGGTGGAACACGGGGCCGCAATCATCGCCGCCGGTGCCCGGGAATACACCCCGAGTGAATATCTATACGGGCACCACGATGCGGTGATGACTCACCTGGAGCTCGACTGTGTTTTCATGGACGACCCCGGAAAGCTGAACGGCATCGAAAACGTTGCATTCATACAGTGCGTGGGGTCGAGGGAAAAAAAACGGCCTTACTGCTCGCGTGTGTGCTGCACACATACCATGGAAAGTGCACTCAAGCTCAAAAAGCATAACCCCGACTGCCGGATCTACGTGCTTTACCGGGATATCCGCACGTATGGTGAAAGAGAATCCCTCTACCGGGATGCACGGCTTGCAGGAATCATGTTTCTTCGCTACGATCCTGAGGCCAAACCCAAGGTTTCGGCGGACGGAGGCCGGGTGCGGATCGAGGCTTACGATCCAGTGCTTGAACAGCAGTTTTCGATTCCTGCAGACCTGCTTGTGCTCGCCACCGCCGTTATCCCCCGTATAAACGAAAAACTGGCCAGGCTCTTCAAAGTGACACTGAACGAAGACGGCTTTTTCAGCGAAAAGCACGCAAAGCTAGGCCCGAACGAGTTCGCATCAGACGGCGTCTACCTCTGCGGCATGGCCCACTACCCGAAACCCATCGACGAATCCGTGGCCCAGGCGCTCGCCGCAGCATCCCGCGCCTGCACATTGCTTTCAGCGGGAAAAGTCGAGGTCAGCGGTGAGGTGGCGGCAGTGGACCCGGTTGCATGCAGCGGTTGCGGCGTGTGTATAGAGATCTGCTCCTACTCCGCGCCCTCTTTCAAGGTGGACGGTCCCTTTGCGGGCAGGGCCGAAATAAATCCAGTGCTCTGCAAAGGCTGCGGCCTATGCACGGCCTCCTGCCGCTCCGGCGCCATCACCCTCAAAGGCTTCGCCCCAGAGCAGATACTGGCAATGATAGAGGCGATGTAGGGAACGTGCATCCGGAAATCCGCACCGAGACCCGGGGCCTTTATTCTTCAACGAAGAGAGGGCTCTTTTCCCAGTCCCGGTGTCTCTCCTGGAAGGACTTGAGGAAGCAGCGCCCTTTCTTGTTCCTGACATCGTAAATCGCGTGCCTCAGAATAGTGACGGGAAGCCCCCCTTTCAGGTATACCGTGATGTCGTATCGGCTGAAACCGGCCACCACGCCCCGAATGATCTGCCCTTCAAGCAGGGTGAAAAAGAGCACTTCCTTTTCCTTCATCAAGGGAAAGAGGGACTTGTTCTTTACAAAGTAACGTTTCCCGGGCGCCAGGATGGGCTCCAGCCCCATGGCCTGGACCTTTTTGTCCGTCTTGAGGAGCGCGATGATGTTTTCGGCCAGATCGGCGGGATAAAGAAATGCAATCTGGATCTTCTCTACATCCTCCTGTCCTCCCTCGGTCTCCAGGGTCAGTGCCCATTTACGGTTTTCAAGCACCTTTGCGATCAAGGAGCGGTTTCCGTGAAGGTGAATTTTCCAGGAATCTCCGGACTCGAAAGCAGTATCGAAGATGGAGACTTCATAA
>DSCZ01000123.1 GCA_011048855.1 Desulfobacteraceae bacterium
CTGGAATCTCTGAATCTAGATTTTAAATAAGGAAGATGAAAATTATATGTTTTACAGAAGAACTGGGAGCAGATAAAAGTAGGGCAGTGATATAAGTTAAATATTTTCTGAGATTTCATAAATATCCACACAGACAATATCCCAAATAATTTCATTTCAACTGTTGTCTTTTCCTCCTATTGAACGGATAGTCCAGGGTAATAGGAGGTGAAAATAGTCAACCAGGCTTCACAAGGGGAGCCCGAGTCGATTAAGAAAAGCGTCGAATCGCGGATCCTCTGCCAACGCCTGTCCAAAGAAATGGATGACAACCGCCATACTGTCCCGCTCCTGGATCGCCGTTTCCAGCCATTCGAAAGCGGTATCGAAGTCTCCGAGAGCGGCAAATCCAATGGCCAGACACGTCGCAGAGACCGGGAGTTTCTTCCTTTGCTCTTGCATGTTCACCAGGATGTTTTCGGCCTTCGCACGTTCGTCCATCATAAGATGACAGATAATGAGCGGCGCTTCGGCCCAGCCTAGTGGAACGGAGAGTCGGCGGGCTTGTTCAAACGTCTTAATGGCTTTGTCGATGAGACCCTTTCGAAGATAAACCCAACCGGCCTGGCAGAAGGCCAAACCGAAGTTCGGTTCGATCTGCTGAACTCGAGAAAAATCCGCTAAGGCTTCATCGATATGGCCGGCAGCCCCATGGATGCCAATGGAATAGGCATAGAGGAGCGGCATCAGCGGATCTATCGTAATAGCGCGTTTTATCTCTGCCATGCTCTCCTCAAAACGTTTCCTTGTCAGCAACAGCCAGGCGTACATCCCGCGGCCCATTGCATCGCTCGGATTGAGTTCAAGGACGCGGCAGAAGCTCTTCTCGGCCGCTGCCCAGTTCCATTCAAACCAGAATTGTAAATTCGCAGCAAATCCGTGGGCTTCAGCCAGATTCGGGTCCAAAGCTAATGCTTCCTCGAGCGCAGATTTTGCTTTCGGGAACATCTCGGATGGAGTGGCCCAGTTCGCGTTTGCTAAGGTAAAATAGACATTGGCAATGCCAGTATGAGCCTGGGCAAATTTCGGATCCCGATCTAGAGCCTGACGGAAGAAGGTCAAGGCCTTTTTGATGGTCTCGGGACTGGGCCTAGCCATTAAATAGAGTCCCTTGAGATAGCGGTTATAAGCTTCAGTGTCGGTTGTGGACTTTTTGCTTAAGGCCATCTTCTCGCCACTCAGAAGCGTTACCTTGAGGTGCTCCACAATGGCCAGCGAGATCTCATCCTGGATGTCGAAGATGTCGCACTCCTCGCGGTCAAACCTTTCGGACCAGATGTGAAGCCCCGTAGCTGCTTCGATGAGCTGGGCCATGATGCGCAGCCGGTTGCCTGCCTTACGAATGCTCCCTTCGAGCACGGCTTTGACGTCGAGCTTTTGACCGATATCCCGTATGTCGAGGTTCATTCCTTTGAGAGCGAAGGCTGAGGTGCGGGCCACTACGCGCAAGCCCTGAATTTGCCCAAGGGCATTAATCAGTTCTTCTGCGATTCCCTCGGCGAAATATTCCTGGTCTTTTTCCGGGCTCATGTCGGCAAAGGGGAGTACGGCAATGGAAGGGGATTGTTCTTGGGGAGGCAAAGCGGGAGAGGTGTCGATATCATCGAGCTCTATGATCTTAAGGACCTTAACTAAGCTTTCGGTATCAGGATAACGGTTCAAGGGATTTTTCTGGAGGCATCTTGTCAGGATCTTATCGAGCCCAACAGGCACATCTTGTCTCAAAGCTACAATGGACTGGGGACTGCTGTGGATAATTGCATGAATTATCGCCTGTTCATGTCCGCCACGAAAGGGGCCGTGGCCGGTCAGCAACTCATAAAGTAGACAGCCGAAAGACCAGATATCCGTCCGATGATCGATCTTTTCCCCCCGAACCTGTTCAGGTGACATATAGGCAACAGTTCCCATTATTGTTGAAGGCTTGGTAAGATCGACTCCCCAAGAGAGTTTTGCTAGACCAAAGTCGGTAATTTTAGCTTGCCCCTTTTTTGTTATCATGATATTGGCTGGTTTGATGTCTCTGTGGACAATTCCCTTTTCATGTGCTTCTCTTAAACCCTCTGCTACTTGTAAGGCAATGTTTTTGGCCTCTTCAATTTCCATAGGGCCACCTTGAAGCATACCCTTAAGGCTCTGGCCTTCAATATAGGACATGGCGATAAAGGTCTGGCCATCGGCCTCATCAACCTCATAAACAGTACAGATATTGGGATGTTCTAGCGCAGCCGCTGCTTGAGCCTCCTGAATGAATCTCTTTTTGGCCTCTTTATCCTCGGTAAGTGGAGCTGGAAGAAATTTTAGCGCCACGATCCGCTTTAACCTGGTATCCTCAGCCTTATATACAACACCCATTCCGCCTCTGCCTAGTTCAGCCAGGATTTTGTATTTTCCTGCTATGATTTTGCCTGAGGAGACTAAAGGCTCCTGAATAGTTCTAGTGACAGAGACATCTTTGGCTGAAACAATCTGAGCACCACAATCAGAACAGAATCTAGATGTTTCGGGATTATCAGCGTTGCATTTTGGGCACTTATTTGCCACTTCTTCTCCTTATATTGGTCGGAGAAAGGATATCAAGGAATGCATATGAGTGTCAAATCAAAACAAAACCTAGACACTTCGCATTTTCTGACCATAAATATTCAATAAAAACCACTGAATTATACTGAAAATATGTGATGGAGACTGAAAATCATCGAAAGGGTAAACGATTGAATATAAAAAATCTTACCTGGTACGCCCAAGCGGAAAACTTTAGTGTGCACTTGCGCCCTGGCTGGCACAACTTATTGATTTTTAAACAAATTATAAAATACCTCTCCCTGGCGCACGTTGCTTAGAGACGATTTTTCGGCCCCGAAAATCGATTCTAACGGAAAAATCTCACAGCAGTCTGTAGGATTGCCGACTTTTCTGCTGCACTAAAACTCTCAGCTCTTCCGAAAACTCTTAAAACCAAATTTCCGCCCTAAAAATCGACTCTAAGAAGTCCCTTCCCCCTGAAGCGTTTTTGCTAATTTATTTATTTTCTTGATGATATGCCAGCCAAGGCGGAATCGATGAACACGTCACTATCTTTTGAATAATGCAGTGCCTTCAGAGGGAAGACGGCCTTATGGGCTCTCAGCTTTCC
>DSCZ01000173.1 GCA_011048855.1 Desulfobacteraceae bacterium
ATTCGAATTCGCCGGGCACCCTGAGCAGGAAACGCCCTTGACCCAGCCTGAAGGAACCGCCGGAAGTGTTCCTGTTTTCATTGATGAGGACCTGTTCCAGTGAATTGATGGTCAGGCCGTAGTAAGCAAGTTTTTCCGGGAAGACCTCCACCCTGATCTCCCGCTCCAGACCGCCGGTGACATCGACTTCCAGGACTCCGGGTATGGCTTCGATATCGTCCTCCAGGTCGTCGGCGATCTGCTTGAGGCAGGGCAGCCCGCAGGTTCCGGACAGGGAAAAGACGACCACGGGGAGTTCGGAAAAATTGACCTCAAAAACCCTCGGATCCTCATCCAGGTCCCCGGGCAGTTCATTGAGGGATTCGTCAACCTTATCCTTGACGTCCTGCAGGGCCTTGTCGATATCGGTTCCGGTGACAAATTCGATGTTGATGGAGGAGAGGCCCTCGGAACTGACCGACTGGATTTTTTTCAGTCCGTCCAGACCATTCAGTTTTTTTTCTATTTCGACCGTGATGGAGGTCTCGATATCCGCCGAGGACACACCCCGGTACTCGGTGGACACAAAGACATTGGGAATGGTGACGTCGGGTTCGCTTTCGCGGGGGAGGACCCTGTAGCAGTATGTGCCGAAGACAAGAATCAACCCGGCAAGAACAACGACGGCAACACTTTTTCTGACGGCGGTATCGGAAACGATCATAACCGCGGCCCGGCAGGATCGGTTATGACGTGGACGACATTGACCTGCTGTCCTTCCTCGATGTCACGGTGGCCTTCGACCACGACCATGTCGCCGGCCCGCAGACCATCGGTGACCTGGACCCGCCATTTTTCAAGAATCCCCAGGTCCACCGGCTGCTTATGAACGGTCTGCTCCCTGACGACAAAGACAAACTGCTCGTCGTTCCGGGTGATAACGCTGTAAATGGGGACGGAGAGTGCGTCCCTGACCGTCTTTTTCAGCACATGGGCCCGGAAAAACATGCCCGGCAGGATGACTCCGTCACGGTTTTCTATTTCAAGCTCCAGGAGATAAAGGCGGGCGGTGGTTTCCGGGGCGGGGGAGAAGAAGTATTTTTTCCCGGTCGCCTCAAGGTCGGCAAGGGCCGGGATGGTTATCCGCACTTCGGGAAGTCCCCGCACCGCGTCGACATCGGATTCGGGGATGCCGACCGCTGCCTTGAGCCGGTCGATCTGCAGAATCTCGGCAACGGGATCGGCGATGCTCAACAGCAAGCCGGTCTTGGCGTCCAGCCTCCTGATGACCCCGTTGATCGGTGCGGTTATCGTACAGCGGGAAAGCCGGAGCTCCGCGTCATCCATGGCCGCCTTGGCCGTGAGCATTTCGGTTTCACTGAGCTCGAGGTCGGCCTGGGAAATCGTTTTTTTGCTCAACATGGCTTTTTTGCGTTCATAGTCGGCTTTGGCGCGGCTGTAGGCGGCTTTGGCGGAATCAAGGGCGATGATATAGTCATCCGCTTCGATTCTGGCCAGGACGTCTCCCTGCTGCACAACGCTGCCTTCCTGCACCAGGACTTCAACAATACTGCCGTGCACCTTGGCCAGCAACTCAAGCCTGATCCATGGCTCCATGACGCCGGGCAGATTTATGGCATCCTGGATGGTAGACGGTTGCACTTCAAGGAGCACGACATTGACCGGCTTCTCGGCCTGGGTCCGGCCGGCGGTTTTTTCCTGTTCCAGCCGCGCCTTTTGCCTGTCGATCAGCCCGGCAAGGATTATGCCCAGGAGGATGAGGAGAAGCAACGCCAGTCTGGGGAGGTTGCGAAAGGCGAAGCGGAGGATGGCGAGGCGCAGGGTCGAAGGCGGGTCGTTGTGTTGGCGCTGTTCATTCATGGCAGCCGTCTCCCCGGTTTTCTGCAGGCGCCAGCCCGTCCATGGCCTGTTGGAACAGAGATTCCATGGCCATGGCCACATCCTCTTCAGTCAGCAGGCGGCCCATATACCAGGCACCAACCGTCATGATATACAGGGCGTAAAAATGGCCGACCACGAGGGTCAGCTCCAGGTCGGTTCGAAGTTCGTCGCGCTTCTGCGCCCGGTGAAACATGGGGACCAGGATGTCAATGTATTTTCTGTCGAGCGGGCCTGAACGGTCGACGGTCAGGTCCTTGGGAAAAACGGTTTCCCGCATCAATATTCTGCCGAACTCCCTGTTCCGGCTGACAAAGCGGAATTCCCCCATGAACAGAGTCAAGAGTCGATCGATGAGCGGTGTATCCTGACCGGATTTTTCCGTCAGTTCTCCGTAGACATAGGAGAGCTGTTCTTCGCAGAAGCCCAGAAAAATTTCGCTTTTCGATTTGAAATAGCTGTAAATCGTTCCCTTGCCGATTCCGGCCGCCCGGGCCAGTTGATCGATACTCGTGTTTTCGTACCCCTGCCTGCCGAAAAGATGAAGGGCGGCATCAAGGATCGCCGCCCTGGTCTGCATTTTTCGTGCTTCCCTTTTTCCGATCATATTTTCTCTTTGCCCGATGGGACCGTTTAAACTCGACCGCAGTCGATTTTATTACCAGGCAGGGTCCCGTCCGTCAGGATAAAATCGACCGTGGTCGAGTTACAGGGATTACAGGGAGGGGTTAGTTGGCAGCGCCCCACCCCGCGCTGCGGGGACGAATGAGGGGAAGAACATGTTTGCGCGGTCGGCTGTGCAGGGAAACATTCGTAGGTCGGGGTGAGATTGCGAACCCCGACACAACGCCGTGGGAATTGTTGAAGTTCGCGAGCTCACTCCAACGAGACTGCGACGTATCTGCCTGATTTGTCGTTATGTTATTCATGAGTCTGGAGTTCGAAGTCTGGCGGCTTGTCGATGCAGATGAAAAGGCTGGAGGAGTTTCGATTTCGATGAGCTATTTCCTGCGCCGGGTTGACGGAAATCGCAGCCCATCCCGGCATCAGGAGGTTGGGGTGAGCCCTGAGAACCCCAACAATTCAGATGGGTTACGTTGGGCTTCGCTGGCCACCTCAACCTGGAATCAGAGCATACTGCAAGATTGGCCTTACAGGGGTGAAGAAGTCAACTTAGTACATTAGTTCACAAATACAGTGACGTATAAAATGTCATGCTGCAAGCTTCAACTGAGTATGGAAATCAAGCTTTTCCATCAATTTATTCAAATCCTCCCGGGTGAATTTCCACTC
>DSCZ01000256.1 GCA_011048855.1 Desulfobacteraceae bacterium
ACATTATCCTTGCTTTTTAACAACACTTACGGCGGCTGTCCAGGATCATTCCGCCGATTCAGGTTGACCCCGATATACCGGCTGTGAGATATTGGATGAATCTACCGGCCTAAGGCAGCCGTCACCCGGCGGCTTCCCGGGGCAATCCCGATGAATCCGACAACAGTCTATCGGGCCGGAAAGCCCGAGATCCAAGGAGAGGACGACAACTATGCGCAATATCTTTGATACCGGCAATCCGACGGATCAGCCACCTCAGCTGGGCCTCGGAAGTATAGATTTTTCCAAGTGGAGCAGAAACGTCAAATGGATTTTAACAGCCATCGCCGTGCTGGTATTACTGAGCGGGCTGGGCTGGGCACGAAGCTTCTACACCGACTGGCTTTGGTTCAGTGAACTGGGTCATCAAACGGTATTGTTCACAAGGATATCGGCACGGATATGGTTGTTCATCGCCGGATTCCTGGTTTTTGTCGCCCTGGCGGCACCAAATCTATATGCCGCGGTTCGTTCTCTCGGGCATCAACCAGAAACGGCCATTCCGGGACTTTCACCCCAGGCTTACGGTATTGCCCGCAAACTGTTGATCTGGATCGCATCGGCAGCAGTCATTCTTGGTGCGCTCTTTCTCGCCGGAAAATCCGCTGCGGAATGGGAAAACGTCCTCCTGTTATTCAATCGAATTCCTTTCGGTCAAACAGAGCCCATTTTTCAGAAAGACTTCTCATTCTATGTTTTCACACTGCCGGTTCTGGGATTTCTCAGATCATGGCTGATGAATGCAATAGTAGTGGTACTGTTAATTTCGGGGGTTTTCTATTATGCCTCCGCGATTCTCAACGGACGGGAGTTTGCTTTCCAGGGAAAAATCCGGACTCATTTGACGGCCCTGGGAACTGTGATTTTCGTGTTGATAGCGGCAGGCCACTGGCTTGGACGCTACGATCTTCTCTACTCCCCGACCGGAGCTGTTTACGGAGTGGGTTATACCGACAGGTTCGTCACGCTGCCCGCGCGCACCCTCCTGACCTTCGTCGCCCTGGCGGGAGCTGCATTGCTCGTTGTATGGATGCGCCGGGGCGGAAAGCGTCTCCTCATTGCAGCTATCGGCGGCTATGCAGTGCTGGCTTTTATCGCAGGAACCATGGTCCCGATCATGGTCCAGCGCTTCCACGTGGAACCGAGTGAGCTTGCCAGGGAACGTCCATACCTGGCGAACAACATATCCTTCACCCGAGCCGCCTACGGTCTCGAAGACCTACAGAGGAAAGACCATCCGGCCAGGGGTGAAGTTGATCCGCAGACCGTGAAGAACAACCAGGGCACCATAAAAAACGTCAGGCTTTGGGACGAAGGCCCTCTTCTTCAAAGCTACAACCAGATCCAGTTCTTCCGGCTGTATTACGACTTCATGGCGGTTCATACAGACCGATACATGGTGGACGGCGAGCTTCGCCAGGTGATGCTCGCCACCCGCGAACTGTCTGCTGAAAAGCTTCCTCCGGAAGCCCAGCGCTGGGTCAACCGCCACCTCCAGTTCACACACGGCTACGGGGTGGCGATGAGCCCTGTCACCGAAGTGGAATCCGGCGGGCGGCCGAGCTTTTTGATCAGCGACGTCCCGCCGAAGGGAAAGATCCCCCTTGAACGTCCTGAGGTTTACTACGGGCTCAAGAGCCAGAATTTCCTGGTCGTTGGAAGCAACATGGACGAATTCAACTACCCCGGCCCTGAAGGCCCGGTCTACACCAGCTACAAAGGAGACGGCGGTGTGCTCTTGAAATCCTTTCTCCGAAGGATCATTTACGCCTGGCACTTCGGAGACCTTAACATTCTCATATCCGGAGAAATAAAGCCGGAAAGCAGGATTCAATATCGCCGATCGATTCCGGAACGCTTTTCCACCATCACGCCGTTCCTGATGCGGGACAGGGAGGCCTACAGTGTTGTGGCCGACGGGCGGCTTTTCTGGATACAGGACGCATACACCGTCACCAAACGGTACCCTTACTCGACACCATGGGATAAACGGTTCAACTACATAAGAAACAGCGTCAAGGCCGTGGTGGATGCCTATCACGGCACGGTCGACTATTACGTCTTCGACACGAAAGACCCCCTGATAAAGGCTTACCAGGAAGTTTTCCCCGGCCTGTTCAAACCGGCTGAAGAAATGCCTGAATATCTGCGGGAGCATGTAAGGTACCCTCTGGACCTGTTCACGGTTCAGACCGAAATGCTGCTTCAGTACCACATGGTGGACCCGGTGGTTTTCTACAACAAGGAAGACCAGTGGTCGATACCCGTGCAATCTTCCTTCGGTGAAACTGAACCGCTGAAACCCTATTACATCGTAGCCAGGCTGCCGGATTCAGACAGGGAGGAGTTCCTGCTGATCCAGCCGTTTACGCCGAACAACCGGCACAACCTGGTGGGCTGGATGGCCGCGAGGAGCGACGGTGATCGATACGGTGAACTGGTGCTCTTCAGGTTTCCCTCCGGCCGGCATGTGGACGGCCCGAACCAGGTTGAGGCGCGCATAGACAACGATGCGGTGATCTCCGAACAATTCACCCTGTGGGGGCAGGTAGGCTCTGAAGTCTTACGGGGAATCCTTCTGGTGATTCCCGTGGGGGATTCAATCCTCTATGCGGAACCGGTCTTTTTGAAACCGGAGACCCTTGAATTTCCGGAATTAAGGCGAATCATTCTCGCTGACTCGCGCCAGGTGGTCATGCATCCGACACTTGATGCCACGGTGCTCGCTCTGGCCGGAGAACTACCGGCGGTGGCACCGGTTTCCGCGGACCCGGACGCTGAAGCGGAAGTATCGGAGCGCCCTGCGGGCATCGCAGCGGAGGGGCTTGATGCCGTCCGGCGGGGTCTCGAAGAAGTTGTCGACAAACTGCGGCAGGTGCTCGATCAGATTGAGATGATGCCACGATAAAAGCGGTAATGAAAGTTGGGACGCCGCCAGGCGGCAAGATCGCGGATACAATCCGCTCCCACAGAGCATCAAGGGTAGTAGCGCCGCAGGCTGATTGGTTTTCTTTGGAACCGCGAAGGACGCTAAGGCCGCAAGGCTTTTTGTCCGAATCGGGTGGCGAGATAAAGCCCTCGCCTTACGATTCGCACAAAGAGGCAAAAACCACTGTCGGGACCAAG
>DSCZ01000254.1 GCA_011048855.1 Desulfobacteraceae bacterium
ATCCAGCGGAGTAATGCCGGAAGGAGTAGCGGCCCAGACTGAGCAGACCTTGAAAAATTTATCGGCGATTCTCGAGGCCTCGGGAACCGATATGAAAAAGGTTCTGAAGACCACGATGTTCATCAAGAACATGGACGATTTCCCGAAAATCAACGAAATATACGGCAAATATTTTGACTCGCACCATCCGGCAAGGGCCTGTGTGGAAGTGGCGCGCTTGCCCAAAGACGCGCTGATTGAAATTGAAGCCTTCGCTGCTACTCGTTAGTACCCATCCGGAAATGCCGTATGGGCACAGCGAAGGTTCAAGATCGGAGATTGGCAAAAAGACCATTTCCGGATGGAAACTCGTTAAGATTCTCGAAGAAAAGGAGACAAAAATGTACGTAAGTCATCTTGAATGCTCCAAGTGCCAAAAAACTTTCGAAAGCGATAAAGTTCATCAACTCTGCGAATGCGGTGCACCTCTCCTGGTCAGGTATGATCTCAAAAAGGTTTCCAAAGCATTTACGAAAGACGATCTCGTCGCTCGCAAACCCGACCTGTGGCGATACAGAGAACTGCTTCCGGTCCGAAATCCCGATAATATCGTGTCTCTTGGAGAGGGAATGACCCCGATGGTCAAACTGAGGCATGTCGGAGAAGAATACGGTTTATCCAATCTTTATATGAAGGATGAGGGGCTCATCCCCACCGGGACCTTCAAGGCGCGAGGCGCCGCGGTTGGCGTATCCAGAGCTTTGGAGCTGGGAGTGAAGGCTTTGGCGATGCCTACCAACGGCAACGCCGGAGGAGCCTGGGCGGCTTATTGCGCGCCGGCCGGCATCAAATCGGTCATCGTCATGCCCAAGTCCGCTCCTTCCATCAACAGGAAGGAGTGCGGAGTGCTTGGAGCCGATCTCTATTTGGTGAACGGCCTTATCAGTGACGCGGGTAAAATCGTGGCGCGTGCGGTTTCAAAATACGGGTGGTTCGATGCTTCCACCCTGAAAGAGCCCTACCGAATCGAGGGCAAAAAGACCATGGGGCTTGAAATCGCCGAGCAATTCAATTGGAATGTGCCGGACGTCATTCTTTATCCGACCGGTGGTGGCGTTGGCCTGATCGGCATCTACAAGGCCTTGCGCGAACTTCAGGAAATGGGCTGGATAGGTGAGAAGATGCCCAGACTCGTGGCTGTCCAGGCGGAAGGGTGCGCCCCGATCGTCAAGGCCTGGAAAGACGGCCGTAAAGACTCCGAGTTTTGGAAAGACGCGCAAACGGTAGCCTTCGGAATCACCGTACCGAAAGCTTTGGGTGATTTCCTGGTGTTGGAAGGAATTTACTCGACTGGAGGATGCGCAATCAGCGTCAGCGATCAGGAATTGCTCGAAGCGGAGCATTTGGTCGCCGGGAAGGAAGGGACGTTTATTTGCCCGGAGGGTGCTTCGACTTTGGCAGCTGCCAGAAAGCTCCTCGACGAAGGGTGGATCAAGCCCGATGAAACCATTGTCGCGCTCAATACCGGTACGGGCCTCAAGTATCCCGAAACGGTTTCCCTGGAACCGCCGCTACTTCAACCCGAAGACGATATTTAGCAGGCCGGGGATATAAACAGCACCAGGATTTTGATGGCACATACCGCACGCAGATGGCGGCATTTTCATCGCAATGGAACCGCCGTTTCAGTGCGGTCAAAAATAAATTCTGGTTGGATGTTAGTTAGGGCATCTCCCGCATGCTCTAATAAAACGCAACAGATCTTGTGCTATTAGTCTGGACAGTTTATGTGTTTTTTGGAGGCAAATTTTTTTCTTGACACACTTTAACGTTTAAGTTATTCGGGAATTGTCTCCTCTGGAAGTGATCGTAAGATGCCAACCACGACGGAGTGATAAATGGACCAGAGACCGGCTATATTCAGGAATATTGGAAGTTCCGCCGGTGTTTCTTTTGCGGCCGTGTCGCTCACCTCGAATAACCAACTTCGGTTTAAAGGCAAAAAACAAGAGAAAATTCAAGGTGTTGCCAGGGCCCCAGAAGCTGGACACAGCCTGGTTTTCCGTTTGGAAGCATGGGCGAAGGCGTTTTTTGGGTGCCATCGGGCTGTAGATAATCAATATAAGGAGAAATAAAAATGGCTGAATATATGAAGAAAGCATTAAAAAACCCCGAAACGGATGAGAAAAAGACTCAAGAAATCGTCGAGGGTATTCTTAAGAACGTTCGAGAAAACGGCGAAGATGCCTATCTTCGGCATTACGGTTCTAAATTTAAAAATTGGTCGGGAAAAATAATCCTGACGAAGGAAGAGATCGAAGAAAGAGGGTCGACAATATCGGATCAGGCGAAAGAGGACCTCAAGTTCGCTTATGAACAGGTTTATAGTTTTGCGGTCAAGCAGCGGGAAAGCATGAAAGAATTTGAGACCGAAATTTATCCGGGTGTTACCTTGGGGCAACGCCTGATACCTTGCAACTGCGCCGGCTGCTACATTCCAGGGGGTCGTTTTGCCCATGCGGCATCGGCAATCATGAGTATCGCAACAGCCCGCGCGGCGGGGGTGCCTTTTGTGGTGGCGGCTTCTCCGTCCCATGACGGTATTACAATCAACCCGGCTATCCTTTATGCCGTTTCCCTGTGCAAACCTGATGTATTCATGATGATGGGCGGTGCCAATGCGATCGCAGCCATGGCATATGGGCATTTTACGGGAAAACCCGCGGATGTTATCGTCGGACCCGGAAATGCTTACGTGGCTGAGGCCAAAAGGATTCTTTTCGGACAGATCGGGATCGATGTTTTCGCCGGGCCGACGGAATCCCTCGTGCTCGCAGATAAGACCGCTGATCCCTTTATCGTGGCGATTGATTTGATGAGCCAGGCGGAACACGGTTACGACTCGCCGGTGTGGCTGGTGACGGATTCCCGGGAATTAGGGGAGGCTGTTCTGGACTGGATGCCGAAAGTCATTGCGGATCTGCCGAATCCGGAGGTCGCGACAAGCTCCTGGCGCGACTATGGGGAGGTGGTGCTCTGCTCGGATCGAGAAGAAATGGTTAAAGTCAACGATGAATATGCTGCGGAACACGTTCAGGTTATTGCGGAGGACCTCGATTGGTGGCTTGCCAACCTGACAAATTATGGTTCGTTGTTTCTTGGCGAAGGCTGTACCGTGCCTTATGG
>DSCZ01000202.1 GCA_011048855.1 Desulfobacteraceae bacterium
GGTCTGAATTTCGTGGCTCCCCTTACTTACCGGAGCCGGGGGAAACCCGTCGGAGACCAGAAAACGGCTTGACATTTCAAGTACCTTGGGTATATTTTGACTTCAAATAGATTGTTAACCCGTTATGAAGCGCCCGGAGGCGGATGCGGTGAAAAAACAGACCAAAACGAATGGCGGGCGCAAGGTGCATATCACCCTGCCGGAAGAGACGCACCAGCGGCTGCGGATCAAATGCGCCATCGAGGATGTGACGATTCAGGAGTTTGTCGCCCGGCTGATCGAGAATTCCGTGGCAGGCGTCGAGCTGATGCAGAATGGCGGACAAACGCAGAAGGGAGGCTGAACGAATGGAACAAAATTCAAAACCGGGATGCCTTGAGTTTTTCGCCGGAAGCGGGCTGGTGGCCGAAGGGCTGAAAGGCTTTTTTCAAACCGTCTGGGCGAATGACATCTGTGAAAAAAAGGCCAGGGTTTTTTGCGCCAACCACGATAAAAACGTTTTCCATCTTGGTTCAATCGAGGATGTAACAGGCGATGATTTGCCCCAGGCCCTTTTGTCATGGGGGAGTTTTCCATGCCAGGATCTTTCCTTGGCCGGGAACATGGGTGGTCTTTCCAGCTCCCGAAGCGGGCTGGTCTGGCAATGGCTCAGGGTGATGGACGAGTTACCGCACCGGCCTTTTCTTGCGGTCGCGGAAAATGTCGTCGGCTTGGTGTCCGCAGCGAAGGGAGAACATTACCGGAAACTCCACAACGCTTTGGTTGAAAGAGGATACAAAGTCGGCGCGGTCGTGATTGACGCCTCCCATTGGGTGCCGCAGTCACGAAAGCGTGTTTTCGTCATCGCCGTGAATACGGAAATACCGACCGAGCAATTTGAAACAAATCAACCGGGTTGGTGCCATCCCGCTTCTATCATTCGAGTGGCGGACGGATTGAAAGACTGGGTTTGGTGGAACCTTCCCAAGCCTCCGGCAAGAAAGAAGAAACTTGACGATCTGATAGAATTCTCCGCGCCCTGCGATGAACCTGATAAGCAAGAACGTCTATTGACAATGGTGCCGGAGAATCACCGCGAGAAAATGACAGTCGCGTCCAAGAACGGTCGAGCGGTTTTCCCAGGCTACAAACGCATCAGGCATGGCAAACAGGTTTTAGAGTTGCGCTTCGATGGCGTCGCCGGATGTCTGCGAACCCCCGAAGGCGGCAGCAGCCGTCAATTTCTGGTCATAAAGGACAATGGCTCGTTCAGAACCAGGCTTCTTACAGTCAGGGAAGCAGCCGCCCTGATGGGGGCGCCGAAAAATTACAAGCTGCCCGGCACTTACAACGACGGATACAAGGCAATGGGCGACGCTGTAGCCGTGCCTGTGTCCCGTTATCTTGCGGAGAATCTGCTTTCACCGCTCGCCGAACTGATAAAGGAAAGAGGTTTTTGATGCCCTTCAATGAAAAACTCAAGGAATTCGCTAAGAAAAACCACATGAAGGGCAAAGGGCCGCTTTGCGTCGCCTTGGTCGTGACGAGCCATGGGAAAAAACTCGGAATGCCGCTTGACCCGGAATCCCTGCTCACCGACGGCGGCGGACAGGTCATGGGCCTTGGAAAATCGGCGGTGCAATCCATTCTGAAAGAGCACGGCATTGATCGCGTACTTGCCGAGGAAGGCGGACGCACCAGCAGAGGCAGCGTGGGCAACATGCGGAAGTATGCCGCCTTCCTGAACGAGCTTCACGCTTCAGGCCCCATTGATTTCGAACAGTTGGAAGCGTGGTGGATTGAACGTGTGCGGGAGTTTTTCTCGGGCAAGCCCTTCGTCCTCCGTTTCGACGCCTCCAAATCGCTCCGCTCCGTGATTCGGGATTTGCTTTCGCAAGCCGAAAAGCGGCAAGAGCAGGCCAACGGTTCAACTTTTGTCGGAACCATGCTGCAACATCTGGTCGGCGCGAAACTGAACCTACTACTCGACTCGCCGCTCCAACACCACGGCGCGAACGTCGCTGACGACGTATCTGGCCGGGAGGGTGATTTCATTGTCGAGGATGTCGCCATTCACGTCAGCACCTCTCCTTCCGAAGCGCTTATCCGCAAATGCAGAAGGAATCTCGACAACGGCTTGAAGCCCGTCATCATCACCACCTATCGAGGCGCGTTACTGGCCGAGGGGTTGGCCGAACAGGCGGACATGGCCGACCGACTTGACGTTTTCGAGGCGGAGCAGTTCATCGCGGGCAACCTGTATGAAATCGGCAAATTCGCCCAGGCTGGCCGCCGAACCACTGCGGAACAACTCATCTCCGAATACAACGCCATCGTGGACGAATGCGAAACCGATCCAAGCCTGAGAATTGACGTTGCTCGATGACGGATGTTTTCCCGAGCGAGAAACGAAGCTGGATCATGAGCCGGGTTCGGGAGAAAAACACCTCTCCCGAACTCAAGGTTCGCTCACTGGTTCACCGCCTCGGATTCCGCTTCCGGCTTCACAGAAAAGACCTCCCCGGAAAACCCGATCTGGTTTTTCCTTCCCGCAAGAAAATCATCTTTGTTCACGGCTGCTTCTGGCATGGGCATGACTGCTCCAGAGGCAAGCGCGAACCCAAATCCAATACCGAATACTGGGTTGAAAAAATCCGCCGCAACACCGAGCGGGACTCCCGGCGCCAGTCCGAGTTGAAAGCACTCGGCTGGGATGTTCTCGTGACCTGGGAATGTGAACTCAAGGATGCCGAAACCCTTTCCGAACGGCTCAAATCCTTCCTGACATCTACTGCAAATACAACCAGATAACCGACCAGAGGCGGAGCTGAGGCGGTTGTGGGTGCCATCGAACGCGCATCCCGACCGTCACCGTTTTCTGGCATCCACACCATCCAGTCCCCCGATCCCACCGGAGGTGTTCGATGTTGGATGTCCAGGAAATGAATGATGGGCCGGGGACGGATGACCTTGGCGAAAACGGCAAACCCGGCCGCCTGTCGGGTGAAGCGAGGCTGCAGTCAGCCGCCTCCATTCTGGCCACGGCGGTCCTGCGCCGAAAGGCTAAAAATCATGTGTGGGCAATGAGTTAGAGATTTTCGAAGATTCTTCCCCTGTGCTCGGAGAAGGACTTGATTCATTGCCGGAACAGAGCATTCATTCATGAC
>DSCZ01000379.1 GCA_011048855.1 Desulfobacteraceae bacterium
CAGCCCAGATTCAAGAGGCCATCGGTGCAGTCGGCAGGAAAACGCATCTGAAGAGCGTAGCGGTTTACGGCGGAGCAAGCAAATCTCCTCAGATTCAAAAGCTCCGCGACGGTGCGGAAATTGTTGTGGCCTGTCCGGGACGCCTGCTTGATCTCGCGGAACAGGGGGCGACCCGGTTCACCGATCTGGAAGTCCTGGTTATTGACGAAGCGGACCGTATGTTGGATATGGGTTTTATGCCCGATATCCGAAAAATCGTTAAACTCTTGCCGGTAAAGCGTCAAACGGTCCTTTTTTCCGCCACTATGCCCGAAGACATCAAGAAACTGGCAAAGTCAATTCTTCATGAGCCGGTGTTCATTCGGGTTGGTGACAGGATGCCGGTATCTACGGTTGCACATGCCATTTATCCTGTTGAACCGCATCTCAAGACCTCTCTTCTGATGAAACTGATCAAGGAGACGGACACTGAATCGGTCCTTGTTTTCACACGGACAAAGCACCGCACAACGAGTGTGGCCAAGAAGATGAAAAACGCCGGTTTTGCCGTGGTGAGCCTTCAGGGCAACCTCTCTCAAGGCAGACGCCAGGAAGCGATCGAGGGTTTCCGCAACGGAAAGTACCGGATTCTCGTGGCCACCGACATCGTCGCCCGTGGAATCGATATCTCACGGATATCCCATGTTATAAACTACGACATGCCTGACACCGTAGAAGCGTACACGCACCGGATAGGCCGTACGGGCCGGGCAGCGAAGTCTGGCGATGCCTTCAGCTTCGCAACGCCTCAGGACCGGTCGTTTTTGAAGGACATAGAGAGCATCCTCGGAAAGAAAATCGAACGGCGTACCCTGGAAGGATTTGACTATACCGTGCCTGCTCCTGCAGGAAGCGGAAGGGCCATCTTTTCAGATTCGTTAAAAGGTCATGGAAGTCCGGCTGAGGCGCTCCGGCGGCGACACTCTGAATTGAAGGTCACCCATGCATCTCATTACAGCCGGGGGGGCGGGGGTGCTCGCAACGCTTTGCGCACCGTATGTGAAAGAGGGTGATCTACCGCCCAACCGGGTCGGCAGACTGATCGATTCACCTTCCAAGGTGCAAGGAAAAATCAATCATGGGCATTAACGGGGCACGCAGCGCCAGGATAACGCAAACCAAAAAAGCAAGCTGTAAGTGATAACTATCAGCAATTTAAACAATCTCTGTCTGGAAAGGAATCATTATGAACATTTATGTGGGAAATCTATCTTACAATGTCACGGAAGAAGATTTGCAGCAGGCTTTTGCGGCCTTCGGGCAAGTCGCATCCGCGTCCATCATCAAGGACCAATTCAGTGGCCGGTCGAAAGGTTTCGGCTTTGTCGAAATGCCTGTCAAAGAAGAGGCCCAGGCCGCCATCGCAGGCATGAACGGCAAAATGATGGATGACCGAGCGCTAAACGTAAACGAGGCCCGTCCTCGCGCGGACAATCGACGGGATGGCGGCAACCGCGGTGGTGGAAACAGGGGCGGCGATAGAGGAAGATCCGGCGGCAGATCTCGCCGCTGATCATTGCTATTCATCCGACTACACCTTCAACGAAGGCCGGCTCGACCATGCAGCATCAGAAACAGGTCGGTCGTCCTTCGGCGTTTATTATGCAAATCCAGAGAAAATATTATGACATGATTCCTTGCAGACAGGGATCAAATCGATTATTTAGTTGCCTGGAGGCAGGCTCCGGGAGTGGCGCAGGCAGGCCGAACATGGAGTTTTCCGAGAGCTCATGTCTCGTGGTTGCCGGATAAGTGCCCCGATCTTACAATGGCAGGCTCTGGTCATTATTCAAGAGCAGCCGGGAGTGATTTGTTCCATGAGCAAAAATAATTCGGTCGAATCCACCAGCATCCTGATTTTAGGTTTGGGCGGCATGGGGTATTATCTTGCCAGGAGGCTGGTGCACGAAGGCTATATCGTTACCGCCATCGAATCTGACAGCCGGATCATCAAACATGCAAATGAAAACCTGGATGCCCGTGTGATCAGTGGGAATGCCATGAGCATTGACTGCTGGAAAGAAGTCTCCGCCGAGAAGACAGATTATCTCATCGCGGTCACCAACAATGATGCTGTGAACATCGTGGCATGTTTAATTGGCGAAAAATTTAAGATTCCAAATAAAATCGCAAGAATCCGTTCGACGGATTTTGGTGGGGAAGGCTGCATTCTGAGCGATCGGGATCTTAAGGTGGATCTTATCATTCACCCTGAGGAACTGGTTGCACAGGAATTTTCAAGGTTGATCAAACTCAGATCAGGAAATGATATCGTCGATGTCGCGGGTGAAGAGATCGAGATTATGGCCATCCGCATCAACGATAAATCGCCGCTGGCAAACCGGAAACTCAAGGATATTGCGCAGGAGTATCATGAATTCCGGTTTCGGGTGGTCGCAATTGCCAGGGGCATCACCACATTGATTCCGGGTGGTGAAGACGAGTTTCTTCCCCAGGACCTGGCGTTTTTGATGGTGTGCCGTCAAAATCTGAAAAGATTGATGGAAATTACGGGCGTGGGGCAGCAGAAACGAAATCGCGTGATGATCATGGGAGGCAGCCTGGTGGGACGACGGCTTGCTGAACTGCTGGGAAAGTCCGTTAAGGTTACGCTGATCGAGAAGGATGAACACCTTGCCGAGCAACTATCCTATGCGCTGCCCCATGCAGAAGTGCTTCACGGTGACGGATCCGAGTCAGAGGTGCTGATGACGGCCGGGTTGCTGGACATGGATACTTTTGTTACTGCTACAAGCCAGAACGAAACCAATATCATGACCTGCGTGCTGGCAAAGCATTTGATGGATTCGCAAAACGGTGAAACGGGCCGAAATAAAGGAAAATGTATTTCCCTGGTCAATAAAGAGGAATATCTTGTGTTGGCCGGGACGATGGGATCGGACATCGCTTTGAACATGCACATCATTGCGGGAAATGAAATCCTGAAATTCATCCGGAGAGGGGAATTGCTGTCCGTGGCTCATTTGCATGCCCTGGATGCCGATGTTGTTGAAATCGTCGCCGCCCCGAATTCGCCGATAACCCGCAATCCCCTTTCCAAGCTGTCTCCGGTTTATTACGGGAAAGTCATGATCGGTGCCATCC
>DSCZ01000412.1 GCA_011048855.1 Desulfobacteraceae bacterium
ATACATTATGGTCGACCTTTATGCGGGGCAAAAGAATCTCAAGGGGTTGCCCAAAGAAAGAATACCCAACTTTGTTACCGCATTTAAAGAGGGGATGGCATACATGATCCCTGTGGCTATCCTGATCGTTTTGATGTTCATGAAATATTCAGCCATGTTTGCCTGTGCCTACGCATTGCTCGCATTGTGGATCATCGCTCTTTTTAAGAGAATGCTGCCTTGGAGAGGAATCGTGGAGGCGCTTAAAGCCGGCGGCGAGAGAATGGTCGTGATTACTATTCCCTGTGCGGCCGCTGGAATCGTACTGGGAGTGCTAACATTAAGCGGCGCGAGCATGAAGCTGTCCGATTTAATCGCATACCTTGCAGGCGATAGCCTTCTGCTAACTCTGATATGGATAATGATAATTTCCATAGTGCTGGGAATGGGGCTGCCACCGGTGGTGTCATATATTATACTCGCTGCTCTTCAGGTGCCGATACTCGTAGATATGGGAGTCAACCCAATTGCAGCCCACCTCTTCATTTTCTATTTTTGTGCCTTGTCCCTCATAACTCCCCCGATTTGTACCACCACATTCACGGCTGCAGCCATAGCCAAGTCCCCGCCCATGAAAACTGGCCTGGAGGCAGTACGTTTTGGCCTGGTTCTCTATACTCTTCCGTATCTTTTTGTCTATAATCCCGGGTTGTTGATGAAGGGAAGCTTTCTTCAGATTATCTACGTCACGGTGATCGCAGCCATCGGGGTGTTCGCTCTGGCCGTGGGAGCCCAGGGATATTTGGGCAACCGTCTCAACTCGCTTCAGAGGATTGCCTTTTTGGGGAGCTCTGTGGCGTTGTTCTGGCCTCACCATTTGGTCACGGCAATCGGTTTTGTTGTTTTTGCGGGGATGACATTCTATATGAAAAAAGGTTGCATTTCGGAGCTGTTGAGGCTGAAAACAGGCCAAACAATCTCATGAGAGAGAGTTTGGTCCAGGCAGTCCAGGATCATAATCTCATGATAGAACCCGGGAGGAACAAACGGAGAAGGCCTGCGACCAGGGGTCTTCTCCGTTTTTGTGTCAATAATTTTCTTTGACCATGCCTCTCATCTGCGCAAGGGCCTGGTGTGAGGCATTGATCAGCGGATGCACCGTTGGAGCGGCTGTAAGTAGTGGGTGGGTGGCTATCTGCATCATATCGATTTCTCTTACGGTCACCCCTTTTTGAATTGCGAGCGCGATTACATTGATCAACTCCCCGACCGCCGCGCAGCCGTAGACCTGACCTCCCAGAATAATGCCGGATCTCGGGGAAAAACAAAGCTTCACCTTGCATTCGCAGGCGTCGGGCAATGTTACCGGGTGGCGGTCATAGGCCACTGCGGAAGATGAAATAGCCCGGAAGTTTTCCCGTTCCCCTGTCCGGCAGTTCATGCCGGCGCTCGCGAATGACACATCGCCGAATCTTGTTGAAAAGGCTGCAATGGTTCCCGGCATTTGGTTCAATACACGAACACCATAGAGATTGACCCCTGCATTCCTGGCTTCAGAAGTGGCAGTCGAAGCAAGCCATACAGGCACCTCCCGCCTTGTGAAATAATCTCTTTTGAGTGCGCAGTCGCCTACGGCAAAGATCCCCTCGGTGTTGGTCTGCATGTAATCGTCCACCCATATGGAGCCTTTGTCGGTGATGCGAAGGCCTGCCCCCCTCGCCAGATCAACACATGGTTTGGCTCCGGCACCCAGGATAACGGTATCGGCATCGAGGGTCCCTCCCCCCTCTATCGTCACCGATTGCACACGGCCGTTCCCGTTTATCGATGAAACCCGGCATCCGGTGTATATTTGTACGCCATTCTGGGCCAGGATTTCCTGGATTTTATCAGAAAATTCGTCATCAAAAGCAGTAAATAATAACTTTGGCATTATTTCAATGATAGTAACTTCTTTGCCTGGCATTTTGCTTATTTCATCGGCAAATTCTGCACCAATGAAGCCACCGCCGATTATTACGATTTTTTGAGCCTCATGAATACGCTCCCTTAAATGGAGCATTGCCGAAAGGCTTTTTTTGACTGTGAAAACCCCTTCCATGTCAATGCCATCAATCGGAGGTTTCACTGAAATCGTGCCGGTCGCCAGCACCAGTCGCTCGAAGAAAACGGATTCTCCGGATTCCAGGGTGATGATTCGGTTTTCCGGATTCAGGGACACGACCCTGGCGACGATGATTTCTATTCCGGCGTTTTCGAGAGGCTGGTCACTCATCTCATTCTGCCTCGGATCCGGCATCGTGTTCACCATGTAGGGTATCGCACAGGGAATCACGCTGTCGCCGATTTCTTTGACAAGACAAACCGATTTTTCCGGGTAGACATTTTTTGCTGTAAGAGCTGTGATGACTCCCGCCGGACCGCCTCCGACTACCACGACGTTAAATTTCATTTATTACCTCCTTTCGTTATAGATTGTATTTTTCTTGCTTATTGTTGATGAATCCCCGGTGGCATCGGAACATGAACTTTTCCTTTTGTGATGAAAATATGTAGGCACCGAATAATCAGTGTACGCCTTATCGTGGAGTGTCTCAAAGAAAAAATTCCCGGTCGCATGCATTTTAACGGCCGTGGCCGCTCGAACGGTTCTGAGCTTTGTCTCCGATATCCACGCCTCAGGTTTTCCACAACCAGGCGGTACCCGCTGCCGTCAGGTAACAGATTACAGCGAACAGCATAACGGCGTTCAAGCCGGCACCCATCGCTATGATCACGGCAAGTGGGGCGGCGGTCACCGAGGCGAAGCCGTTTATTCCCCAGGCCCACGGTACGAGCGGATCGTCCCTCCGCTCCAGCATCTGGAAGCCTGCCGGAAACATCCATCCAAGAAAGAACGACACCGGAAAAATAACTGACACCGTTATCAAATACCTTAAAAAGGCGGAGCAGCCTGTGAAATTGGCCAGCAGTGGATCCAGGAGCATAAGGTAAAGGAGAATCAAACCGGAGATTATGAAGCCTCCCATCTTGATGCGTGTAATGGCCGGCAAATGGATTTTTCCCTGAAACGAGCTGCCCAGGCCGGAAAAGACCAGGATCGCGGTCAGCACGGCCGAGGCGCTGATTACCGGGTGTCCGAGGAATTTGGTGAACGCCTGAA
>DSCZ01000608.1 GCA_011048855.1 Desulfobacteraceae bacterium
CGGACCGAGGATACACCCTGGACGACGGGGAATTCCTGGAACGGTTGAAAACGGCCGGCCAGGGAATACTCATTGCCGAGGGACGCGAACCGATGAAAAACCAGTCCCTCATTCTCGAAATCGAACAGGATATGATAACGATACTGGAAAGCACGCTGAACCTCAGCATCGATTCGGTGGAAACCATGTTCCGGTATCGGAACCTCAGACCCTCCCTCGGGGCATCCGGCGGAGGACCGGACCGGGATGACGTCACCAACTTTCCCGATGATCCGGAAAACGACAGCGATGTCGTCTTCATCCACGGCTACAACGTGACCGCCGAAAAGGCGCGGGGCTGGCACAGCGAGATATTCAAGCGCCTCTTCTGGTCGGGATCGAAAGCCCGGTTCCATGGCGTGACGTGGTACGGCGATCAGGGCCTCGTATTCAAAACGTTGCGGTATTATGCCGATGTGACCAATGCATTTCATACGAGTGAACACTTCGCCGACTATATTAATGAAGATCTCAAGGGGGATGTTACGGTGATGGCCCACAGCGCCGGGAATATCGTCGCGAGCGCCGCCATACACGACCACGGCGCTTCCGTCGATCGCTATTACATGTTCAACGCCCCCCTCTCGAAAGAAGTCTTCCTTGGAGAATCACAGGCTGAAAATCCGGGACTGATCCATGCGGCATGGCGGCAGGAAAACAATAAATATAATGCCGTCCTCTATGCAAGCGAGTGGAGCAGGCTCTTTGGCGACAGTGACAGCCGGTCGAAACTGACGTGGCGGGACAGATTCAAAAACGTAACGACTACGGATGTAATAAACTTTTACTCCGAAACGGACAATGTTTTACATGATTTTGACAGAGAAGGTACCAGTTCGCCGCCGGTCGGCTATGTCCAATACGCCCGTTCGTATCCCTGGTGTATCGCACAACTGACGAAAGGCCGTTCACAAGTGGGGGACTTCGAAATACTGGGAGTAAGCGTCGCAATGGGATGGGGATTCAATGGGCGGATATACCCGGACGGCTGGGCGCACGATCCCATGATCATATACACCGCCGGGCAGATGGACGATGTCATCGCTCAGGGAACGGACATCCTGAAGCCCGTGCCGTTCTTTTCTCCCGCCGGGATGGAAGATCTCTTTGAGGAAGGGGAAGCGGGAAGCGGCTTTGCCGAAGAAAATCATGCCCGGATCATGGCCTACGGCATCCCCGCCCGGGATTATGCCGTGGGGGCGAACTATACATTTCCCGGAGAAGAACAAAATGAAAATATGATTAAGTATGTATTGAAAGATGCGAATGATAAGCTTATCTGGCCGAGTAACAGGCTGAAAGGTGGTTTAAAATGGTGGCATAGCGACATACGTGATGTTGCGTATGTATACAACTATACTTTATTCGATGCGATAAGCGGAAGGGGAGTAAACTGACATGAGCAGAGGAATATATCTGGTCGTACCGGCCATTATGATCGTACTGGGATTTTTTGTGAATGATGCCTATGCATTGTTGCGTTATCCCTTCGCGAAAGTGACGGTCCGGGTGGTGGATTACGAGACGGGCGAGCCGATAGAAGGCGCTGAAGTTGGTGTTGTCTTTCGCCAGGGAGGGTGGGACCCGAAATATGAAATGTGCAGCGGGTTGTCCGACAAAGACGGGAAGTTTACTGCCAGGGGCAAAGGTGCGATTGTAATACACTATGGAGCTGACTATGACGGCTACTACTCGGGAGGCGGTGAGTACACCTTTGACGCCACGGGTGGCCCTCTTAAATTTCGCCACACCCCGTGGAATCCGACGCTGACGGCACGGCTGCGGAAGAAGGGAAATAAAATTTCAATGTATGCTATTCAAACCTACGGTTTAAAAATACCCGAATTAAACAAGCCCATCGGCTATGATCTGATGGAAGCGGATTGGGTGGCACCCTATGGTAACGGAAAGGTAAACGACTTCATCTTCACCGTGACCAGGGACTATAAAGATGAATCAAACTATTCGGGGACGCTGGAGCTGACCTTTTCCAATAAATACGACGGGATCTATGTATACCCCATCGACAAGAACTACCACAGCGGACCGCCGCTGCCTTACTTTGCCCCGGAAGATGGATATCAGGGTAAACTCATGAAACATATCGAAAAGCTTCCCGGCAAAAAGCAATCCTTCAATTATGACAGGAAACAGCACTACTTTTTCCGTGTCCGTTCAAACGAAAAAGACGGAAAACTGGAGAGCGCCATGTATGGGAAGCTATACCATGATTTTTATTTTAATGTGCATTACGTCGTTAAAAAAAACAGAGACAAACTGCCGGGGATATCGTTTGAATACTATCTAAATCCCGATGGAACCCGGAACACCGAATTCAAGAACGACAAGAATCTCATAAAGAAGTTCAGTAAAACAGCGGAACGAGTGTACGGGCCGTAAGACTTGACACGGACAGACGAAAGACATTCTTCAGCATCGACTTTTTCTGAACACCACCTCAGACGCCGTTTCCCCTACTCCATAAAAACCGGCGTCATCATATATCCCTGTTCGGAAACACCGAGGAGACGCTTGTTCAGGGAACCGAGAGGGCGGAGCTGTATATGCAGATGTCCTACACGTCCTATTCAACCCAATGATCGGAAGGGGAGCAAACTGACATGAGCAGACGAATATATCTGGTCCTACCGGCCATTATGATCGTACTGGGATTTTTTGTAAATGATGCATACGCGTTGTTGCGTTATCCCTTTGCGAAAGTGACGGTCCGGGTGGTGGATTACGAGACAGGCGAGCCGATAGAGGGCGCTAAGGCATATGTAAGGTTTCGCCAGGGAGGATGGGACCCGAAATATGAAATGTGCAGCGGGTTGTCCGACAAAGACGGGAAGTTTACTGCCAGGGGCAAAGGTGCGATTGTAATACACTATGGTGCTCGATATGACGGCTACTATTCGGGAGGCGGTGAGTACACCTTTGACGCTACGGGCGGCCCTCTTAAAATTCGCCATACCCCGTGGAATCCGACGCTGACGGCACGGCTGCGGAAATGGGGGAAGGATGTTCCCATGTATGCAGCACGAATCTCGTGGATTGAGATACCCAGACTGAATGAGCCCATCGGCTTCGACCTGATGGAAG
>DSCZ01000365.1 GCA_011048855.1 Desulfobacteraceae bacterium
AGCTGCTGTGGGGCACCGGAGGTCATCTTCTTGCGGTCGTATTCGGCCACCTGGTCCGGCAGGAAATACATGCCGTCACGCTCAATGAAGCGCTGCGATAGTCCGACCTGGAACTCCTGGCTGGAGATCGGCACCGGGTAGCCCTTGCGGACATAAAACGCGATCATCTGGTCGAACAGGATGCGAGGGTCGCGCTCGGGCACCATTAGCAGCAAAACGCCCTGTCGTTTGGTGACAGGTAGATACTTCAAATGGGTGCGGACAAAATCCCATACACCTTCTTCGGTTTGCGCCTCCTTCTTAAAACGCGCTTCAAAGCCGCCATTGGGTTTATATGCCGAGATGACGAGGTCTTGCTTGACCGCAGTTGGTGTTGTTAGGGCTTTGAAACTACCTTTTTGTTTATCCAGGGCTGAAACATTTGCGACAATAAAACCAGCATCTAAAAGCGCAGTTTGAATATTATTCCAGACAGTTGCGCTGGTATTCGAAAACTCTATTGTCACCCATCTTCCGGGCCTTAATATTCTATAAACTTGCTTAAAGCAGGCCGTCATCAATAATCGATACTCATCGATCCCTTTGCCTTGGACCTTATTCTCAATTGCTTCTGGTCCGCTATTCATCCACACTCTAAGCCAACTCTCCCAGAGAAAATTTAGCTCCGAGTAATTAAGGTTCGATCCGAAGGGGGGGTCAATAAAGACATAATCAACTACATCATCATTGCATTCGATGCTCTCTAACGATTGGACGCCTATTGCATTTCCGCCTTTATTAAATGAAATGCCACGCTTGCCTTCAGTCTGCTTTTTTATCGCAGCCTCAAGCATGTTTATCATATTCAACTCTTTGATGAGTGCGGGTATATAGTACGTGCCATTCGTTGGCCCACCACCCGCGCCCCACACACCAGATTGGTAAGTCAATCCATAACGTTTTGTGATTCGGAGGGCTACTGCAGTAAGTGCGCTCAATTCCTCCAAGTTGGCCTTAGCTTTGAAGGACGCAAGAACAGCTAGATTTCTTCTTGTATAGAAATGGTGAACATGGTCAAACCCATGGGACTGTATGGGCTGAGATGTATTTACTCCCTCGGGCAACGAGTCCGCTGGATGCCAATTTGGAATGTCCATGGACTCAATTTCATTGATTTTCTCCAAATCATCTGAATCTGGCTCTTTAACAAAGCGCTGAGAACCAATGGAATAATTGATTGAAACAGGAACTTGCTTCCCGAATTGTTTTGGCTTTTTCAATGATGGGTCGTATGCACTGACAAATGTTTTGTCCAGATTTCGTTTTGTTAGCTTTGCGTTGCATGCTGGACAAGAAAAGTTGCTAAGAACTTTTCCGCCGGGAATGTCAACGGCAGTTTTCCAAAAAATAATCTCCTCACTGCACTCTGGACACGCAAATACATCAGACCAAATCACATACTCAATTTTTCCAGTACGCCCATCAGTATGCCTGGTCTCAAACATCCATCCATTTTCTTTCTCGACTTCCGCTAGGATGCGGTTGGCTCCCTTTTCAAAACTGGTGGCATCTATCGGGGTGTTGTAGTTGTACCCTATAAAGGACGCTACTGGGGAAAGGTCGCTCAATAATGCCTTGCGAACGCCAAGCTTCGAAAATGGCTGCCATACCTTTTTGCCATCTTCATCCGTCTCTTCCTGCAAAATGGTGCCATCCGGCTTCACCTGATAGCCGAGAGACATGACGACTTCACGGTCGCCACACATCTGCGCCGCCACACCTGTCATGCCGGTTCCGCAGAATCCATCAAATACGATATCCCCAGGCTGCGTATAATGGAGGATGTAGCGCATGATCGCCTTGTGCGGCACCTTGGTGTGATATGGGTGCATTCTGTAAACAGGGTCATACTTTCCCTCGCTCACGTCGGCCGCAAATGGTTCACGGTGATAGTGATCGCCTTCAGGCTGCTCAGGCTTCTGCGCCTCCCACTCGGCGATGAATTCAGCGATCCACGGGTTCGGGCAGGCGGTGTAGTACGGCGGATCGCTCAGGTTCAGAATGTCCTCGTCACTGCCGATGGGAAAGCCTTCGATCTTGCGGAACTCCGGGTCTTGGAGCTTCTTGCGCAGCTCCTCGGTAAAGTGGGCGCGGCGGGCTTCGTCGTTCTCGAACGTCATGCCTAAGCAGGTCACGGGTCCCGAGTCGCGAGTCACGGGTCCTTCTGTTGGAAACAGCGTCGGCTGGTCTTGATGTCTGCTCATTTGTTAATTCCCTTGCTCAGATATTTCATGAAACCGCCAATGAGGTTTCCTGTTTCTGTGGCTGATTTGTAAAGCGAGTCAAATGCTGCCTGGTCAATTAGCCCGGCATCAAGGGCCACATAGAGTTGTGCTTTGACTTCACCGGCAGAACCCTTTGCGATGGCAAGGAATCGCCGGAATTCGACATCACCACCACGCTCAAAGCCTTCGGCAATGTTGGACATCACCGAAACGGCTGCCCTTTGAATCTGATCACGCAGTCCGAAATCACGAGCGAACTTTCCTTCCGATGTGATGGCATACACGGCTTTGGCAAGCTGTCTTGCCCGCTGCCATGCCTCGACATCCTCGAACTTTTCAATCCTTGCCATCTTCAATCCTTCGACTCGTGACTCATGACTCGCGACCCGTGACTCATTCATTCCATGACGATCCGCACCTTGGCCGGGTCCTTGCCCTTGGTGAGCTGATCGATGTACTCCTCAAAGCGTTTCTTCATCTCCGCCGGGGTGGCCGGGCCGTCGGTGACCTGCAGGGCCTGTTGCAGCTCCTGCGCCTTGACGGTGACCTTGACCAGACCCGAGAGCACTTCCTTCAATGCATGGACAAAGTTGCTGTCCAGCGGCACCGGCAGTTCCTTCGACTTGATGAAGGCCTCCAGCGGTTCGCGGTCGTCGATCTTCAACAGATCCATGTTGGCCTGGGTGATCGGGTCCTCCAGGTTGCTGAGGATGGTGGAGGTCCAGGCCGCCACCATGGCGTCGAGCTGGGCGTCCATCTGGTCGATCATCTGCGAGCCTGCCGCCGCACCGGTTTCCACCGAAGGCCGGAACCCGCAATGCGGGCAGATGGGCGAGGCGTCGAGGTTTTGCTCGGTCAGG
>DSCZ01000478.1 GCA_011048855.1 Desulfobacteraceae bacterium
ATGCTGGTAAGTGAATCCTGGTATCATAAACTCGATCCCCCTGCGAGAGAACTTGTGACTCGGGCCGCAAAGGAAGCCGCCCAATATGAATGGAAATGGGCGGCAGAGCAGGACAAAATCGCTCTCCAGCAATGTCTCGACCGAGGCATGACTATTCATAAACTGGAGGATGAGCCGGTCTGGCAGGAACGTGCGCGTTCGCTGTGGCCCAAATTTTATGAGCAGGTCGGCGGCCAGGAGGTCATCGACGAAGTAGTCGGTATAATGGCAAAATAGCGATTGAATCTGAAAAAAGGGGGCAGGCAGCCATGAACAGTAAGAATCTAAACGTTTTGTCGGCTCTGCGTAAGTTTTACGATCATTTCGAAGAAGCGTTTTGCGTTCTAACCATGGGCGCCATGGTTGCCTGTCTCATGATTCAAGTCGGTGTCCGATGGGTTACAGGGGCCGGGATTGCATGGACAGAAGAACTCAGCCGATACACTTTTTTATGGACCGTGTTTGTCGGAGCGGCACTGGTGGCTAAGCACAACTCACATGTACGAATTGCGGCCCAGTACTTATTGATGCCTGTCAAGGCGCGTTTAGTATTTCGCTTTTCGACGGACATACTCTGGATATGCTTCAATCTGTATATCGCATGGCTGAGCTGGAAGGTGATCCAGGGCGGTTTGTTGTTTCCGGAGGTATCCCCTACACTGAAAATAGTCAGGGCTTATGTGGAAATGATAATCCCTGCGGGCTTCGTTCTCATGAGCTGGCGTATTGTGGAAGTTTACATCAAAGGCTGGCGTCAAGGGACCTTGGTAGAACTGGTCCAGCAAATCCAAGACAAGGAGGCCGGCTGATATGGAAATTTCCGTGTTGACTGCAGTTCTATGTTGCCTGGGTTTTCTGTTCCTGCTTGGGATGCCCGTCTTCATGAGCTTGGCCGTGGCTTCGGTGGTAGCACTTACATACGGTGGTTATCTGCCCATGTCTGTGATCCACAACTCAATTTTCGATGGTTTGAACATTTTTCCACTGATTGCCATTCCTTGCTTCGTTATAGCTGGGACCTTGATGGAATATGGCAATATCACCAATCAGATCGTAGAAGTCGTAAAACAAATGGTCGGCCGGATGTATGGAGGCCTGGGCATAACAACAATCCTGGCTTGCACCTTTTTTGCAGCGATTTCAGGTTCTGGCCCAGGCACCGTAGCCGCAGTTGGGACCATTCTCGTGCCGGCCATGTTAAAGAGTGGGTATTCCAGAGATTACGCCGCTTCGGTGTCTTGTTCGGGCGGCACAATCGGTCTGCTGATCCCCCCCAGCAACCCGATGATCATTTATGGTGTGCTGGCGAATGTTTCGATAACCGGCATGTTTACTGCAGGTTTTATACCTGGTTTCATAGTGGGGTTAAGCATGAGCTTCACGGCATGGCTCATAGCGCGCAAAAGAGGTTTCAGCGGGGACACGGAAGCTCCTTCATTCCACTTGCGATCTTTCTTGATCTCATGTCGGAAGAACTTTTTTTCTCTGGTAACCCCTTTTGTAATCCTCGGATCTATTTATTCAGGACTATGCACGCCCGTGGAAGCATCGGTTCTTGCAATCGGCTGGGCCCTGTTTGTCGGAAGCATAATAAACCGCTCGCTTAGATGGGTCGATATTTACAAGTCCTTGCTGGAAGGAGCGATGATCTGCGGAGCGGTTCTCCTCATTGTGGGAACTTCCACGCTGTTCGGGAAAATCCTTACTTTCGAAGAGGCCCCGCAAAAACTGGCCGCAATGGTGATGGGTTTTTCCAGCAACCCCAAGCTCGTTCTGCTGATGATCATAGGCGTGCTTATTATATTGGGCATGTTCATGGAAACCCTTTCTACGATTATAATCCTGGTGCCGGTTTTGATGCCGATGATCCACCTGGTGGGAATCGACCCAATTCATTTCGGCATCATTCTGGTTGTTACGAATGAAATGGCTATGCTGACACCACCACTGGGAGTGAATCTTTTTGTAGCATCCAGAATCGCCCGTGTATCGGTAGAACGAATCGCAGTGGGTGTATTGCCTTTTCTGTTGACTTTGCTGGCATGCATATTACTTTTTACTTTTGTGCCCCAGATTGCTACCTGGCTGCCTAAAACATTAGGCTACGGGCTATGATAGGAGCTAAGCCACACAGGATGTTTAATTCGGACGCAAAGCCAATATGACGATCACTTTAACTCAACTCAGCGAAATCCTGGGGGTAAGCCGCTCGACCATCTCACGGGTGCTTAACCGGCCCGAGCTGGTTAAAACGCAGACCCGTGAGCGGGTATTGCGCGGCCTGAAGGAGCATAACTATGTGTACAATGCTCTTGCAGGCGGGCTCACCAAGAAACGTACATCCACCCTTGGTGTCATGCTCCCGACGATCACCAACCCTGTTTTTGCGCTTTCAACCAAAGGGGCCCAGGAAGTGGCCGGTGAAAGAGGGTATTCCATCCTCCTTGGCAGCCATGATTATTCGGGAGAAACTGAGGCGGAACTGGTCCGCCTTTTTCAGGAAAAACGCGTTGATGGAATCATTTTCAACGGGTATCCAATCAAGCAGGAGACAGTAGAGTATCTCAATCGATTTCAGATTTCGTACCTGGTCACATGGGAAAAACCGGAAGACCCGGACATTCCTTTTGTGGCTTTCGACAATGTCAGAAGCGGGTTCAATGTAACCAACTACCTTCTGGGGCTCGGCCACCGCCGAATTGGAATGATAACCGCTTACTTCAAAAGTTCAACGCGTTCCTACAAGCGGTACCTCGGCTTTCGTGAAGCACTGGAGCGGATGAATGTTCCCTACGATGACAGCCTCGTGATTCAAAAAGACTACACGGTCATGGAGGGACGCGAAGCCGCCGCCAGGCTGGTTGCCATGCCGGAACCCCCGACCGCCCTGGTTTGCGGCAACGATCTTCTTGCCATGGGGGCAATGGCTGCGGTAAAAGAAGCAGGATTCATCGTGGGGAAAGATATCTCGATAACCGGCTTCGATGACCTCGAAATGTCCTCAATCCTGGATCCGCCGTTGACGACCGTGCGGATCCCTGCTTTCCAGATGGGAAAGAAAGCGGCTGAAGTGCTGATA
>DSCZ01000339.1 GCA_011048855.1 Desulfobacteraceae bacterium
ACCCTCCTCAATATCAAGTTGGTAAATTCTGTTTCTTGTATATGATTCCTGTGCACTCATTGAATGCTGGATTTTCATTTCCCCAAGGATATAAAAACTCACCTGGCCCCTTCAACTTTCCAGCGTCTCCCGCACCTTCAGCGCCAACTCCCGGTTGGAAAAGGGCTTCTGGATGAAATGCACGCCTTCATCCAGAATGCCCCGGTGGGCGATGACGTTGGCGGTATAGCCGGACATGAAGAGAACGTTGAGCGCCGGATAATAGGCCTTAAGTTGTTCAGCCAGTTCGCGGCCGTTCATTTCCGGCATGACCACATCGGTGACCATAAGGTCAATTGGATCTTTATACTCCTCACATATCCTCAGCGCCTCCCGGCCGTTAGCGGCTGTCAGGACTTTATAGCCATGCTTTTCAAGAGTCCTGAGCACCAATTTTCTGATCGAGCCATCATCTTCCACCACAAGAATCCTCTCCGAACCAAACAGGTCTTTTCTCTCTGCTGTTTTTGCGCTCCTTGGTCGAGAAACAATCACTCCGGTTACGGGGAAATAGATTTTGAAAGTAGTCCCCTGGTCGGGTTCACTGTACACCCAGATGTTGCCGTTGCTCTGTTTAACGATGCCGTACACCGTGGAAAGGCCCAGCCCGGTCCCTTTGCCTTTCTCCTTGGTGGTAAAAAACGGTTCAAATATCTGCGACTGAACCTCTTTTGGCATTCCTTCTCCTGTGTCACTCACCGCCAGCATGACATAAGAACCGGGCTCCGTGGCGATATGGCGTTCTGCATAGGCCTCATCCAGCTCGACGTTTTTCGTTTCAATAGTCAATTTCCCTCCCGTGGGCATGGCATCCCGGGCGTTGACCGCGAGGTTCATAATCACCTGCTCCAACTGAGCCACATCCACCTCCACCGTTTGCAGATCCAGGTCCAGACGGGTTTCAAGTTCAACATCCTCACCAATGACGCGCCTTAACATTTTATCCATTTCCCGGACCGCCTGATTGATATTCACCACTTCGGGCTGAATGATCTGCTTTCTACTGAAGGCCAGAAGCTGCCTGGTCAGCGTGGCTGCCCTTTTTCCTTCTTTCAGGATCTCCTGCATCACCTCGTAAAGGGATGAATTTCGCTCCATATCCATGATCGCCATTTCCGCATTGCCAATGATGGTGGTCAAAAGATTGTTGAAATCATGGGCAATACCACTGGTGAGCCTCCCCACGGCCTCCAGCTTCTGGGCCTGCCGCAGCTGATCCTCCAGGCTCTTTCTTTCTTCCTCCATAAGTTTTTGCCGTGTGATGTCTTCCACAATCCCTTTGTAATGAGTAATGCATCCATCATGTTTTCTCACAACATAAGACCTGTCCCTCACTATTCTTTCAGAACCGTCCCTTGCAATGATCCGATAAGGTTCGTGGGTGAATTCGACGATTTCCTCTTTGCTGCTCGCTTGGGTCACCTCTCGGTTTACCCGTTCACGATCGTCAGGATGAACACAATCGATATAATCAAACTTTCCGGACATAAATTCCTTCGCCGTGTACCCTAAAATCCTCCCAACGTTTTCCGAGACGAACTCCACGGGCCATCCTTCCTGGTTTTTCCAGGTAAAGGCCACCGACGAGCTCCTATTGATGATATCATAGGCCTCCCTCAGCGCTTTCTCGGAGTTCTTTCGCTCGGTAATGTCCACTTGGCTGCCCATGAATCGTCGGGCATTCCCTCCGCTTTCGGAAATCAACTTTCCAGCTGCGTTGATCCACCGATAGGAGCCATCCTTGTGAGCCAGGCGAAACTCGGCATCAAAGGCCTGAACACGTCCCTGCAGGCAGGCTTTTAGTTCGGAAATGACGCGCCTCCGATCCTCATCATGAAGCCGCTTTTCCAACTCCTCATAACGGTTCGGGATCTCACGGTTCTCATAACCGAGCTGACGTTTCCATTCCGGCGAAAACCAGATTTCGTTTGTTCCAAGGTTCCAGTCCCACAGACCTATATTAGAGGATGCGAGGGCCAGCTGCAGCCGGTTGGTGTTGACCCACAGGTTTCTCTCCGCCTCTTTCCTGGCTTGGATTTCGGTTTTCATTTCCCGGTTGTTTTTTCTCAGTTCACGCGTACGAGCGTTAACCTGTTGCTTTAAGATCACGCTTCCTGCCAAGGTTATTAGCAAAATAGCTCCCATGGCTGTCACAATGATTTTAATCCAGTCCGGCAAAGCAAATTTGAACTTTTCGGAAGTCCATTTTTCCAAAGTCCGAAAATATATGGAATGAGGATCTTTCTTCAGGTCAGTGAAATAATCATCAATAGTATTCAGTAAATTCTTATGAATGCCTTTGGGTGCTGCAAAAAAGAGTTTGGTCGGATTAAAAATGATCGCCGTATCTTCAAGGTTGAACTCTTGAGCGTACATAGTTCCATTGAAACGATTGGTTACGGCCGCATCGGCGTCTCCAGCGGCGACCCTCTCGAATATGGCCTTATAATTTGGTAGAGGGATGAGTGTACTGTGAAATCCGAAATCTTTGGAAAGTCGCTCAAAAGCAGCATGCTGCACCGAACGTTCCAGAACGACAACCCGTTTTCCGGACAGGTCTACGATCGATTTTATTCCGCTGCCCTTGCGGGCAAACACCTGAAACCAGTCGGACAAAGCCGGCTCACTGTGAAAGTCGAATATTTTCTCTCTGTCCGCACTATGGGACACATCGGGCATCAAGTCGATCTCACCTTTCTCAAGGCGGTCCAAACTCTCTCCCCATGTACCTGGGACATACCGGAGATGCCAATCCTCGCTTTTCGCAATGTGCTCGATGAGATCGATAAATATGCCGGCCGGCTTACCAGATTCGGAGATGAAAATTTTAGGTGCGTTTTCATATACGCCGACTTTCACAATAAGGCTTTCGGCCATAGCAAAGGGATGTGATCGAGTGAAAGTCAGCGCAAGAAAAACCATTAAAATAAAACAACATTTTACCCAAAGATAGTTAGTTTCCATCCGGAAATGGTCCTTTTGCCCAATCTCTTCGTCAATCTGCGGGCTTGCTTGTGCGACGTACTCCAGTACGTCTCCGCACAACCCCTTGATTTTCTTGATCTTGGACAAAATG
>DSCZ01000068.1 GCA_011048855.1 Desulfobacteraceae bacterium
ACATTGAATATGCGCTGTCGCTGGCGCCGCTTCTTTTTTTCGAGGCCCTTGATCTTTTCCTGGAGCTGGTGTTGATCCTCAACGGTCGTTGCCTGCCTCGCTTGGCGATTGAGAGATTTGATTTGTTCCTTGGTATCGTGCAAGTCCTTTTCAGCAGCCAAGACCATATCATCGGCCCACTTTTCGAGTTGTAAACGGGCCTCGTTGAAATGAAGATTGTTGCGCTCGAGTGATTTGCTGATGGTTGCCTTGGCATGTCTCTCCGAATCCGCTGCGAGATGTCGCCTTTTCCCCTCGGGTATATCGAGCATGTCCAGAACCTGGCCCCTGCAGTTGAACATCTTTTCACAAGTTTCCTGGTCAAGAGATTTGCCCGTGTCATCGAAACCCGAAAAAAGTAGGTATTCTTCTCGTTCAAAGGAATCAATGGTGAGGCGTTGCAAGATCAGCCACCCCGACATCCCCTTGAGGTCTTCAACCATTGAGATCCTCGCCTGATGACCAGAAACATCAAACATAACCTTGGCCACGGGTGTTGGATAATTCCTTCCGGCTTGGATGACAAACTCACCGAGTGGGAGCCCAAGGCGGTATAGAAATTCGCCTGTGACGTTTTCCTCAAATTTTGAAATCATACGATATGTGCCTGCACTGACCGATGGGATCGGTGGATCGTTTAGGCGGAATGAAAGCGACTGATCATCAAACATGGCCTTGTCGTCCAGGATAAAGCGCGTCAATATCCAGAATATAGTACCCACGCGGTCAAGCTGCTCCTGAGTACCAGTGAGGTTTACCCGAAGTCGGGCGTGCACATCCTCATCGAAATGCTCAAGCAGGATTTGCCGTGTTTCCTTTATCCGTGACGTAATGGTCTCATCCAATTCTGCGCGCAGGGCTTCAAATGCAGATTCGATCTCCCCTATCGTACGGCACTGTTGATAAATATCCAGGATACGGCGTTCAAAGTCCACTCCAGACTCTATAGTACCAATGACTTCGTCTGAAGCGCCGAACACGCCGGTAAAAAGATTAAATTTTTCGTTCAGAAGTTCATAGACTCGCCGATCGGCTGCATTGCGCTCGTTCAGAAAATTGATTACGACCACATCGTGCTTCTGGCCGTAACGATGGCAACGACCAATGCGTTGTTCGATGCGTTGAGGGTTCCAAGGCAGGTCAAAGTTTATGACAAGTGAGCAAAACTGGAGATTAATACCCTCGGCAGCGGCTTCCGTTGCAATCATAATAGGAGCGTTATCCCGGAAATGCTCAATAATTGCTGTCCGAACATCAATAGGTCGTGAGCCGGAAATTCTTCCACTTTTCTTGTTGGATTCCAGCCAAAGTTCGTAGATGCGAGTAGATTGCGGTTCCCTATTGGTGCCGTTGAATGTCACCACACTGCCAGCATAACCATTGGATTCCAGGAAATCCCGCAAGAAATTCTGAGTCCTCCGAGACTCTGTAAAGATGACTGCCTTTTGGGGGGCGTTTGGGTTTTCCATCTCGCAAAACCCGATCTCCAATGCCTTCAGAAGCGCCCGGGTTTTGGTATCGATACCTATACTGCGTGCCCAATTAATATATCGGGTCAATTCCTCGATCTCGGCACCGAGCTTCTGTTTATCGACCTTTATTGGTTTTTCGTCGTCGGTAGCGATCTCATTCCCAGGCGCATTGCCCTCGTCATTGAAAATTTCATCAAGCAGGTCCTCCTCGATTTCCTCGTCTTCGATAATTCGTTCTGCCAATGTTGCTTCGGCCTTGGCCTGATCTCGCATGGCGATGAGACGATCCCGCATGACTTCAAGGGTTCCAGCTACTGCTTGTGAAGAGGATGCCAGCAACTTTCGTACAATCAGTGCAGTCAGGTGTTTTTGCTGGTGCGGAAGTGCATAGGTGTCATCCCTCTTAAGAAACTCAGAAACAGCTTCATAGAGTTTATGTTCTTGATCGGTCGGTTTGAACGGACGAGTGATAAGCCTTCGTTCAGTGTACTGGATGTATTCAACGACTTGACTCCGGAGAGTGCGCATGCAGAAGGCTTCGAGCCTCTCACGAAGCTCTTGGAGATTGCCTCCGAGGTTGACATATTGGGTCCTGTAAGACGGAAGATCACCAAAAATGCGATCATCAATAATGGTTGAAAGACCATATAGCTCTAGAAGGGAATTCTGAAGAGGTGTCGCGGTTAGAAGCACTTTCCGGCGGTCTTCAAGCGCCCAACGGATGTTTTGGCCAATTCGGTTACTCTGCCGGTAGGCATTCCGCAGTTTGTGTGCCTCATCGATAACTACGAAATCCCACTGGATCGGCTTGATTTCGGCCGCCCGGCTACTGGCAAAATGCAGAGAACAGACCACGATGTGGCCGTTTGAGAAGGGATTGAGGTTCCCGTCCCGCACCTGGTCCCGATAGGTTTTAGCGTCGAGAACCAGGGTGGGTAGGTGAAATTTCTCGTTGAGTTCCAACGCCCACTGTTTTCTCAGAGAAGCCGGGCAGATAACAAGAATGCGCCTTTGTCCTTCCGCCCAGCGCTGGCATATAGCCAGCCCCGCTTCAATGGTTTTTCCGAGGCCAACCTCATCAGCAAGCAACACCCCTTTAGAAACGGGTGAGCGCAATGCGAAAAGTGCAGCCTCAATCTGATGGGGATTTAAGTCGACGCAGGCATCGAAGAGAGACCTGGAGAGGCGTTCCAAACCTTCACCACCTTGAAGGGTCAATTCATTAGCAAAGAAACGGGCATGGTAAGGCGTAGACACTTTTTGATATCATCCTGCTGGTTTTGTTTATTGCCATCTTTTTTTGGGGCCGATATATTTCGACACCGAAACATTCTTGTCAGTGAAATCAATGGGATACCTATCTATTTCGTTCCCTTCTGATTCACCGATAAACAAAGAATTACATGTGCATTTATTGTCGAAAATGATAGCTATCTCTGTTGATTCATCAGAGGCATCTATTTCACAATATTCTTCATCTAGCCTTTCTTTGAGGGATTCCAATTTACCAAACATCGTTTCCCATAATTCAAATTCCATTTCAAAATCTTTACTGTTTACAAATGTCAAAACCGCATCGATAGTATCGTAAAGTGTGAGGAC
>DSCZ01000413.1 GCA_011048855.1 Desulfobacteraceae bacterium
CATCATACATAGTCGGTATTGCTCCGGCCGATATAGAGGTCGGAGAGAATACCGACGATGTTGATTCCATCATTTCAATTGACGACGGTTTTCTGTAGTCCTCCACCAGCCCTGGTGAGGACTCAGGGGCAGGGGGGCAGGGGGGCAGGGCCTCGGCCCTGATCAAAACGCCGTGAACCGGGCGGATGCCCCCTTACTCTGAATCGTCTTCACCTCCAAGCCTTCTGTAAAGAGTCCTACGTCCGATGCCCAGAATACCCGCGGCCTTCCGTTTGTTCCCCCCGACTCTTTTCAATACATGGTTAATGTAGCGCCTTTCGATCTCCGCAAGCGGCAGCAGTTTTTCTTTCCTTTCGGATGTGCCGTAGATGTCGGAGGGGCAGGAATCATTCTCCGGCCGGAAATTCCTGATCCTGACCGGAAGGTGTTCGATCCGTATCAATCCTCCGGATGCAAAGGTGACAGCCCTCTCGACTACGTTTTTCAACTCCCTCACGTTACCTGGAAACGGGTACTCGCATATTCTTGTCAGGGCTTCGCTTGAAAATCCCTTGATTCTTTTTTCGAATGTAAGTGTAAACTCCCGTAGAAACCTTGCGGCGAGCAGTTCGATGTCTTCCCCCCGTTCGCGCAGGGGCGGAACCTGGAGGGTGAACGTCTCCAGGCGGTAAAAGAGATCTTCGCGGAAATGGCCCAGGCGGACTTCCTCTTCGAGGTCACGGTGGGTTGCGGCCAGCACTCTTACATCTGCCTGGAACTCCTTGTTATCCCCAAGCCGCCTCAGTTTGCCGTCCTGAAGAACGCGGAGAAGCTTCGCCTGGAGGGAAAGCGGCATCTCGGAAATTTCATCCAGGAGTATAGTGCCTTCCTGAGCCTCGGCGCCGGCCTTCAAAGCCTCCACAGCCTTCGGGATGGTTCCGAAGGCTGTAATAACCAGAAAGCCGGGGGATGAATCCGCTGCTTTTTCGCGGAGCTTTGCCATGAAACTTAACCCGTCCATCCCGGGCAATCTCAGGTCGCACACGACAAGATCCGGCCACCTTCGCTCCATGAGTTTTTCCGCTTGTTCGGCCGCCGCCACCCATTCAGCCTCGAACCCCGAATCCCTGACCTCTTCAAGCAGCAGGGATCCCAGGGCCTCGTCATCTTCCACGATTAAAATAAATCCTGATTCCACCTCATCCTGCGTCATTTTAGTTCCCCTTTTTTGAATTCAGAGGCAGGCTCAGTTTGAAGCATGCGCCCCCTGATTCGTTGGCCTCAACTTCGATCATCCCGCCGTGTTCTTCGGCGACGGTCTGGACAACCGATAAACCAGCCCCGTTCCCTTGCCGACGGGTTTCGTCGTGAAGAAAGGCTCAAATATCTTGGGATGTATTTCGCTGTCTACGCCGGGCCCGTCATCGTCCACGCGGAAGGTGATGTATTGCCGGTCACGGTGCCAGGAAATGCGGACGTTTCCGCCGGGTGTACTCTGGACCGCGTTGCGCAAAAGATTGATCAACGCCTGCTCCACCCGCACCGCATCGACTTCCACCGATCCGGAATTCTCCCGCCCTTCGATTTTAACCTCGGTGTGGTTTGATTTCGCTTCTTCATCAACGGCTGCGACCGCCGAGGATGCAAGCCGTGCGGGAGCTGCGATCGAATGGCGCAGTGTCGTACTGTGGCTGAAGTTGAGAAGTTGCCTGATGATGTGCTCCATCCGGGTCACCTCGTCACGGACTGCTTCCAGTGCCTGTCTGTGTTCGGTGGAGATGGATTGGTCCCGGAGCGCCCGCTGGGCTTTGCCATTGATGACACTGAGGGGGGTGCCCAGTTCGTGAGCTGTACCGGCAGCGAGTCTTCCAAGGGCTGCAAGCTTTTCCGAACGCCGCAGCTGCATCTGTAGTTCATGTTGAGACCGGCGGTGCTCTTCCAGCTGTTTTTCTGCCTGCTCGATGCTGTTGAGCATATCGTTGAAATTGGTGCCGAGCCAGGCAATTTCTTTCGGTCCCCGGGATTCGAACCGGTGACCGCGATTTCCTTGGGCGACAATGGACATGCTTGAGGCGAGTCGCCGGAGATGCACTCCGAGCGCCCGGTGATGGCCGTAAATGACCAGGGCCGAGAGAGTCAGGAGCAGGCCCATCAGGATCATGGCGCCTTTAGTTCTTATCGACTGCATCTGCTTTTCGACTTCCTTTTCAAAAGAGTTCAGTGCCAGGTATCCCACAAGAGCCAGTGCCCCCACGAGTGGCGCCACGGCATATATCAATAATGCGGTACGCAAGGTAATCGATTTTTGGACAAGATCCAAAAAGGAGGTTTCGGATGTTTGGAAGATTATACCCGGCTATTATTACAGGCTTGGTTTGCGCGTTGTTGTTAATCGGTGCCCCGGCCGTTGCCCAACAGCAGCAACAGGAAATCGGAGAGATAAGTGACACCCAGCTCGATAAAACAGCGCATGCCTATTTGGAAATCACCAAAATCGGAGAAGGCTTCCGTCAAGAGATGCAAAACGCTGTAGACGAAAGCGAAAGACGTGAACTTCAGCAGCAGGCGAACAAGGAGATGACCGAAGCGGTCAAGCAGGAAGGTCTTGAGGTTCAGGAGTACAATCAAATAATACAGAAAATTCAAACGGATAATGAGTTAATGCAAAATTTTATGGCTAAATTACAGAAAATTCAATAATACTTAAAGAAAGAGAGGTGTTGGGATGAAGAACCTGGGTCGAATGGCTATAGTGATGCTTCTGGTGTTGATGCTGGGAATGACTGTGGCGTGCGATGTTCCGGAGGATGGTGCTCCGCCCCCCACACCGCCCAGCGGGTCGTTACAATAGCAGGCCCGGCGGTAGGCCTCCATCCGGTATTTCCGGATGGAGGATAACCCGGCCGGTGGCGGTAAGGTAATGTCCATCCGGGAATGCCGGATGGCACTAACTTGTGCCCATCCGGAAATGCCGGACGGGCACAGCGAAGTTTCCAGATCGGAAATGAGGGATTTTGCCCAAGATCAAGAAAAACAAGGGCTTGCGCGGAGACGTACTGGAGTACGTCGCACAAGAAAGCCCGCAGTTTGACGTAGAGATTGGGCAAAAGGACCATTTCCGGATGGAAACTA
>DSCZ01000470.1 GCA_011048855.1 Desulfobacteraceae bacterium
CATCAACGGGTGGCGGATGCGCCTGCAACGATCGAGAAAGGCACGAGCTTTTTGAGGCGTGTTCATCGCTTTATCCTCGATCACCGTTCTAAAGGGCTCTTCATCGAGTAGTGTGGAAACGGGCTTGCCATCCCGCACTGAAATATCCGAAATTAAATCAAATATTTGGAGTTGTTGATTGCTGTTGAACTTTATTAATAAAAATAAATTCCGGAAAGCCTGTCGATCAGCCTCCGGAAATTTGAGCAGTTCCCCCGCCGCCTTTACGGGCATGCGGCCGGAGGCCAGCGCATGCTTCATTTCGTCGTCGAACTCGGTGTCGATGGCGTTGTATAGACCAAGCGTTGATTCGTGGGACGGCAGGCCGAGGGCCGGCATGAAACGGGTAAGCACTTCCGGCCTCGGAAACAGGGAAGATAGACGTCTGCAGGCCATGGCCTTCTCCACCGGGTTCAATGTCCGAGTGGCGATGTTGTCGTAAAAGTTTAAAAGCATACATTTGTTTCCAGGCATGGTCGAGGGCAGAACAACACAGGGTACAGCGGTGCAGCCAATCTCCTTTAATGCAAGAATTCTTCTGTACCCGGATACGACATCCATCTTTCCGTTCTCATCAGAATAAACGAGCGGTGGATTCAACAGTCCGGCTTCCTTTATGGATTCCACCAGAGGGCTGAGGTCGAAACCATAGCTCATACGAAAAAGGCCTTGATCTGCAGCAAGGCTTTGTATATCGATGCGTTTAGGTGGTTCGTAAATATTGTTCAGCGGGTGAAGCGGCAATTGACACCTCCGATTTTTCTTTACAGGATTCTCAATGTTCATAATGATAAGGCCGTTGAACAGAATAGTAAACTCACCAGGTTGCATTTTGCGTCCAAAAGTGGGAGAAAGATATGTCTTATGAGCAAAGCAAATAGGCTGAAAAAACATATATTATCGTTTGTTATATTTCTTATATGGCTCTGCATTGCCCCGCCCTATTCCCCTGCCGCGGAAATTGATGTGGGTCTCGTGGTTCCGCTGACAGGAAAGCTTGCTCCTGCAGGCCGGGCTGTAAGAAACGGCGCTCTTTTGGCCGTGGAGGAGATCAACCAAACCGGCGGCATAAGTGGAAACCGGCTGCATGCCGTGATAACCGACACATCTTCCTCTCCGGCCGGAGCGGCGGCGGCGGTAAAAGCGCTCGTCGAAGAAGAAAGAGTCTTGGTCCTGGCAGGCGGATGCGGGAGCTCTTCGGCGCTTGCCGCCGGGTTCGAGGCGGAGGAAAACCAGATTCCCCTCCTGGTGACAACGGCCGCCGACGACCGGATAACCGAACAGGGATGGCAGAATCTTTTCAGGCTCAATGCTCCGGCAAGTGAACATACGAAGGCACTTGAAGGGTATCTGTCCGGGCTGGTGAATAGAAACAGCACCGCTGCAGTCATTTTCGAGCGTGGTCCGCTGGGAGATTACGGTTTGAAACGGTTTTTCAGGCTTCAGCGAAGGCTTGGCTTCAGGATAATTTCCAGAGTCGGGTACGACCCTCCGAGAGACGATTTCAGAGAAGAGATTTTACGGATCAAGGGAGCGGATCCCGATATAATTTGTTTCATATGCAGGGCACATGAAGGTGCGGTCCTGCTGAGACAGGTCAAAGAGGCAGGGTTTGAATCAAGTGTGCTGCTGGCTGGAACCGGTGATCTCCTCACCCCGGCTTTCAGAGAACTCGAAGGCGGTGCCGCCGAAGGACTGCTGGGTGCCGCCTGGTGGGTGCCCCACGTTGGATATCCCGGAGCAGCTATATTTCGAGAAAATTTTATCCGTCGCCACAATACGGAGCCTGATTATTGGAGCGCCCAGGGTTACTCGGCGATGTGGGTCGTTGCAGACGCGATAGACAGGGCAGATAAACTCGACCGTGCGGGGATCCGGGCTTCCCTCGAAAAAACCAATCTCATGACGGCTTATGGGCCGGTGAAATTCGAAGATTACGTGCACAAAAAGCGTCAAAACCGTTTACCTTCTCTTGCTGTCAGATGGCAACGAGGGCTCCTGAGGGTCGTCTGGCCCCGGAATGTGGCCGAGGAGTCAATCAGATAAACCGGTAAGGAGGATTTTTGATGAAGCTTCTTTTTTCTTCATATCAAATCGGAAAACTTCAGCTCAAAAACAGGATAGTCATGCCCAGTGTAGCTTCATTCCTTGCAGAGTCCGACGGGACGATGAACGAACGCGCGGTCGAACATTACAGGCTGCGCGCTTCGGGAGGCGTGGCTATGGTGATTACGGAGGCATGTGCAGTATCCTCGGAGGGAGTTGTTTCTGCACACCAGGCCAGAATTCACGATGATAAGTTCATAAAAGGCCTGGCAGGGATCGCCGAAATTATACGCAGCCAGGGGGCTGTGCCGGCGGTTCAGATACATCACGGTGGCAGGCAGACCTCCCCGAAGGTCATCGGAAGGCGTCCTCTCGCCCCCTCTCCCCTGCCCTGTCCGACTATCCGCGGGGAAGTCGAGGTTTTGACAGAAGACGGCATCCATGAACTGGTCATGAAATTCGGTGATGCAGCAGAACGGGCGTTGGAAGCGGGTTTCGACCTTTTGGAAATCCATGGAGGTCATGGTTACCTGATAAACCAGTTTCTATCCTCCTACTCCAATGTCCGAGAGGATGGGTATGGAGGGGACATAGAAGGAAGGGCCCGTTTTGCCGTAGAAATTATCGAGGAAATTCGGAAACGTATTGGAAATGATTATCCTTTATCATTCAAGATAAGTGCGCAGGAATTCGTCGAAAACGGTCTTACCGTAGAAGAGAGCATAAAAATTTTGAGAATACTGTGTGCTTCCGGGCTGGATGTCGTCCAGGTGTCTGCCGGCAACGATGCAACACCTGAATGGATCTCCCAGCCGATGTACATGAAAAGGGCCTGCCTGGCTGATTCAGCTGGAATGATAAGGGAGGCTCTTCGTGTACCCGTGATGGCGGTGGGCAGGATAAACGATCCCATCCTGGCCGAAGAGATATTGTCCAAAGGATTGGCCGACCTGATATGCATGGGTCGAGGGCTGCTCGCAGATCCCGATCTGCCGAAAAAAGCAGCCGAAGGCCGCCTGGA
>DSCZ01000227.1 GCA_011048855.1 Desulfobacteraceae bacterium
CATGAAGATTTCCCTCACCGAAAATTACATGACGGCGTAACTTGGCCAATTCACATTTTTTACAATGCAAAATTTCCTGTTTAAGATTTTCCATTTCTGAAGTCATCATGACCGGAAAGAATGTAAAGGCATTTCAAAATTTCCCCCGCCTGTTTTAATCAAATGTCATTGATTTAATTGTATAATCTCATTCGAATCGCAGGTATGGCACATTTTCGCAGGCTTCATTGTCACCATTGTTTCATGACAGCTTCTGCATTTATACCAAAAATCATCCGTATAAAATGTTCCTCCCTTAATAATAATGGCCTTTCCTTCGATAAATGCCCTTGCAATATTCCTGCGTGCCTTGTTATACAGCCTGGTAAAAGTCGGACGGGATATGTTCATCTTTTCAGCAGACTCTTCCTGCTTCAGGTTATCATAATCAGATAGCCTGATGGCTTCAAACTCCTCGTAAGAAAGAACCATCGGTTCAATCTCCCGCATGGGCATGCCAAAGGGTTTAAATCCCTCCATGACCGGGGGTATGGTGACCCTCCTTGATTTTATTTTGTTTGGCATTTTTTTCTTGTTTTTTGTTGAATCGCTTTTAACAAAGTTAGAAAATAAAATGAACGAATGTTTATTTGATATCGAAAGTGTTTTCAGGATGCAGAGAACAATACTTGAAATCTTTCAACGGGGAGGCAGCCCCTTTTTTATTAATAACCGGGCTTGAGTTATCAATTGATGCTCCTCGCGGCAAGCCGCGAGGAATCATCGATTAATTGTTTATTTTTATGGTGCTCGCTTACCCCGCCGCAAGCAGCGGGGAATGCGCTCGCCAGGTTCACGGTAAGGGATTTCATCCCGTCATTCACGAAGCCCCAGCAGTTTGCGGGCCTCCGCGGCCAGCTTCGGGGCGGTGAAGCCGTAATGTTCGAAAATCTCCAGCGGTTTGGCATGGATGACGTTCTCGTCGGGGATGCCGGCGATTTTCATTTTTACGGGGTGGTGCTGTACGACAATTTCCGCCACCAGCGCACCCAGTCCGCCGAAGATGCTGTGTTCCTCGACGGTGAGCACATATCCCGTGCGGGCGGCATAATGCAGGATGGTTCCTTCATCTGCCGGCTTGATGGTATGGAGATCGATTACGGTGGGTTTGAGACCGTCCTTCCTGAGCAGTTCGCCGGCTTTCAGGGCATGGTAGACGGTTTCGCCGGCGGCAATGAGGGTGATATCATCCCCTTCCATCAGGATGGAAGCTTTTCCCGGCGTGAAGGTGTCTTTTTCGGTATAAACATCCGGCACCGCGTTGCGGCCCATCCGCACGTAGGCCGGTTCTTTTGTATGTGCCAGGTGGCGGGTCAGCCAGGTGGCCTGGAACCGGTCGGCGGGGAGGTAGACGTTCAGCCCGGGGAAGCAGCGCATGACGGCGATATCGTGCAGGCTATGGTGGGAGGCGCCCAGCGCCCCGTAGCTGACGCCCCCGCTGACGCCAATTATTTTGACGTTCGCCCCGGAGTAGGCGACATCGATCTTAACCTGTTCGAGGCTTCGTGCAGAATAGAAGCAGGCCGGTCCGCAGACAAAGACGTTCTTGCCCGACAGGGCCAGTCCGGTCCCGATCCCCACCGCATTCTGCTCGGCGATCCCCACCTCCACGAACTGCTCCGGCAGTTCGCGGGCGAAATCGACCAGGGTGACACTGCCACGCGCATCGGAGGTGACCACGAAAATATCCGGGTTCTTTTTTGCCTCCTCGAGCAGTGTGTCGGTAAAGGCCTTGCGGCAGGGTATGGGTTTCTCAGTCATGGTTCAGCTCCTCCAGTTTCCGGTTCAGCTCGGCCATCGCCAGTTTATATTGCTCTTCCGACGGCACCTTGTGATGCCATGCTGCCTCGTTCTCAATAAACGAGACCCCTTTCCCCTTGGTGGTATGGGCGATGATGTAGGAAGGCTTCCCTTTCTCGAACGGCACCTGTTGCAGGATGGCTGTCAGCTCTTCCATGCTGTGGCCGTCGCACTCCCTGACCGCCCACCCGCAGGCTTCGTACTTCATCCTCAGGTCGTCGATCCTGAGGATCTCCTCGGTATAACCACTGATCTGCAGTTTGTTCCGGTCGATGATCCCGGTGAGGTTATCCAGCTTATAGTGGCCGGCGGCGGCGGCGGCTTCCATCAGGGAACCCTCCCCGTGCTCCCCGTCGCCCATCAGCACATAGACCCTGTACGATTTGTTGTCCCTTTTCCCTGCCAGCGCCATGCCGGTCCCCACCGAGAGGCCGTGTCCCAGGGCTCCCGAGTTCACCTCGATGCCGGGCACCTTATTCACCGGGTGCCCGGCAAGGGGTGAGTTGAAGGTTCCGTAGCTGTCGAGCACGCTGTCATCAAAAAATCCGCGTTTCGAGAGCACGGCATAGTACCCTTCCACCGAGTGGCCTTTGCTGAGCACGAACCGGTCGCGGTCGGGCCAGGCGGGGTCATCGGGGCGGATGTTCATCACGTGAAAATAGAGCGCTACCAGGATATCGGAGGAGGAGAGCGAACCGCCCGTATGTCCTCCCGACCCACTGTAGATCATCGTCAGGAGCCGTTTCCGGATCCCGGCCGCCAGCCGTTCCAGTTCACGTGATGAAGGGGCCATCTCGTCCATTTAATTCGACAGGGTTATCAGTACCAGTCCGATCAGGAACAGGGTAAACATGGCAATCAGCAGTCTGTTGGTGCCTTTCGGTGCATCCCTGAACTCTTTCCAGATGAAAACGCCCCAGAGGATGGCCACCACGGGGGCGGCGTTGCTCAGGGCATAGGAGATGGCCGGGTTGGAGGCGCCGGCAGACATGAAGCTGACGACCATCCCGAACATCCAGATAAATCCCCCTATCACACCCACCATATGCGTTCCGAAACTGCCTTTGAAGTACTCCCTGATCCTTACGCGTTCCCCTTCCACGGGAAAGCGCATGAAGATGGGGTTGAAAATGAAGGTACTGATGAAGACCCCTGCCGCGAACAGGAAGACACCGGTAAACGGGGTCAGCGTTCCTGCTCCGCCGGCCACGAAGGTATTATCCAGCGATTTCACCACCAGTCCGTAGAAG
>DSCZ01000230.1 GCA_011048855.1 Desulfobacteraceae bacterium
GGTGCAGGAGGATCCGGCGGGCCGGGTGGAGGCGGCGGCGGTCCAGGCGGCGGTCCAGGCGGCGGTCCAGGCGGCAGATGAGCACCTGAAAGTTTTATTGTGACCAGATGGGATCTTCGTTCGTCTATCAAGTAAACGCTACTTTACAGGGAGGATCTCATCATGAAAAGTATGAAACACGCGACATTCATTTGCATTATTACATTCGGTTTTCTTTTTCTGCCGGCCGGTGCACAAGGAGAGAAAGAAACGCCCAACTACCGGGCGGCGCTGTACCTTCAGAGAGTCGAACCAGTCATTCATTCGCTGGACGAACCAGGCTCTATTGAAAGGATGCCTTTCAACTCACCTGTCAGCCACCATCGCCTTCTTGCAAAGGGAGGTGGCGGCGGCGCAGGAGCCGGCGGCACCGGTGGAGCCGGTGCCGGTGGTGGTGAAGGTGCCGGTGCAGGAGCCGGCGCAGGAGCCGGGGGTAGTGGGGGAGCCGGTAGCGGGGAAGGTGCAGGAGCCGGTGCCGGTGGTGAAGGGGCTGGTGACGGTTCAGGCAGCGGCGGTGCCGGTGGTGAAGGGGCTGGTGACGGTTCAGGCAGCGGCGAAGGTGCAGGTGGTAGTGGCGGAGCGGGTAGCGGGGAAGGTGCAGGGGCCGGCGGTAGTGGGGGGACCGGTGCCGGCGGTGATGGTCCCGGCGCTGGCGAAGGGAACAGCTTCGGGAGCCCGGGCTTCGGCTATGGGCCCGGAGATGGAACCGGCAAAAGTGGTCATAGCTACGGACCAGGTGATGGAACCGGGCAAAGCGGTCGTTCCCACGGAAACGAACCTGGGTTGCCTTCTTCATAATGCCGGAACAACAAAAAGGGAGATCCCGGCGGCGAACCACTCTCTTTGCCTGCTTGTTTTTTTGAAAGTTTAATAAAATACATCAACATATGCTTAAGTATATTAATATCAAAAATTAAAAGGAGAAAATTATGCTAAGAAAAAGAGAATCATTTAGTTTAACTGCTTTGCTTTTCATTGCCCTGTCTGTCATTTTTCTCCAAGCCCCTGGGCAGTCCCATGGTTTTGGAATTTCAATTGATGTGGCGCCAAATACACTAAATATCCAGAGCCAGGGCCAGGTGGTCACCGTACACACCAACATTGCCTACAGCAGTGTAATTGGCGGGTCCGTAACCTTGAACGGGTTGGATATAGCCTGGTGGAAGGCGGACAACCAGGGAAATTTCGTGGCGAAATTTCTCATGTCCGAAGTGAAAGCTCTCGCTGATGACGAGCTTCTCGAGGTGCCGGGGGAAATCGAGCTTGCTTTGGAAGGTTACACTACAGGTGGAGATACATTTACGGGGACACAAACCATAACCGTGATTAACGTCGAGCCCAGCGGGTCTGGTAGAAAATGATTATCTGAAACAATACAGCCGCGGTGTCCATCCGGGCGGCCCCCGATGGACACCGTGAAGCTTCCGGATCGTAAATTCATGTGCAAACCCAAGAATGAGGGGGCCTTGGAAGTTGCCACCTGAAAATCCGGTATTTCAAAGCGGGCAAAGTGGGGGGCAACGGAAAACGTATTTTCGGGCAATCACAAGGATGTTTAAGTTATTGAAATGGCGGAGAGAGAGGGATTCGAACCCTCGGTGGAGATTTCTCCCCACACTCGCTTAGCAGGCGAGCGCCTTCAGCCGACTCGGCCATCTCTCCGTTACGTCACGTAAAACTTAAACTTTTCAACCTGGCGGAGGGAGAGGGATTCGAACCCCCGGTCCCTTTCGGGAACAGCGGTTTTCAAGACCGCCGCCTTAAACCACTCGGCCATCCCTCCAAAATTTATTTCCCTCGCAGAATTTTGTAAGTTATCAAACAGCGAGATATTAGTCAAAACTTTTATCGCAGTCATTGTGTCGGGGATGGAAACCCGACCTGCGGAGATGAAGAGGGACATGGGGTTCGATCCTTGATTATAAACCCATAAAAAAGGCACCCTGCCGGAACAGGATGCCCTGGATTCGATGAAATGTCACACCGATCATCCCTTGACTACGTTTTTTGCAACCGGGCCCTTGTTACTATCCTCCAGTTCGAAAATTACCCTGTCTCCTTCGGCGAGAGTCTTGAATCCGGGCATATCGATCGATGAATAATGCACGAAAACATCAGCTCCCCCTTCCCGTTCGATGAAACCATACCCCTTCTTGTCGTGAAACCACTTAACCATTCCTTCTGCCAAAGCGTTCCCTCCTTGAAAAAATTGACCCCACATATACGTTCTCGCAGGCGGTCCCGATGCACCAGCCTGCACGCTTCAGCATATATTACCCGTTCAGGTAAGACACAATTTGCCTTCTTCGTCAAGGAAAAAATAAAAATTACATTTTGCTCCGCATCAACCTGATCGTTGATTCATAGTCCCCGCTGCCGAAGATGGCCGATCCTGCAACAAACACATCGGCTCCGGCCGAAGAAACCCTGTGAATGGTATCAGGGCCGATCCCCCCATCCACTTCCAGCTCGATGTCGAGCCCTCGCGCATCCACTGTTTTCCGGATTTTTTCGATTTTGGGAAGCACCGATTCAATGAATTTCTGTCCCCCGAAGCCCGGATTCACGGTCATGATCAACACGAGGTCCATGTTTTCCATGACATATTCAATTACATCGGGCGAAGTCGCCGGATTGAGGCTGATCCCGGCCCTGGCACCGGCCTTCCGTATCCTCTCGAGAATACGGTGCAGGTGTACGGAGGCTTCCGCATGGACGGTGATGACATCCGCACCTGCCTGAACGAATTCATCGATGAAACGGTCCGGTTCGACGATCATCAGGTGAACATCGAGGGGAAGCCGGGTCACCCGCCGGACGGCCTCCACGATCATCGGCCCGATGGTGATGTTCGGAACGAAACGCCCGTCCATTACATCCACGTGGATGTAATCCGCTCCCGCCTTTTCCACCGCGGCTATTTCCTCCTCCAGCCTGGTGAAATCGGCGGACAGGATGGATGGCGCGATTTTTTTCATAATTTCTCCTCTCGTTTATAGTGTTTGAAAAACCGCCCGAGTGCGATAAAGCTCCCCAAAAGACCCAGAAAC
>DSCZ01000510.1 GCA_011048855.1 Desulfobacteraceae bacterium
CTACACGTTTAGCGGTTGGGAACCCGGGGTGCCGGCGACGATGCCTGCAGAGGACCTGACGGTGACGGCGCAGTGGACGGTGAATCAATACACGATAACTTTCGACAGTGCCGGTGGTTCTCCGGTTGACGCGATTACCGGGGACTATGGCACGGAGGTTGTGGTGCCTGAAGCTCCGACACGAGAGGGTTACACGTTTAGCGGCTGGGAACCCGAGATTCCGGCGACGATGTCAGCGGAGAACCTGATCCTGACGGCGCAGTGGACGGTGAATCAATACACCGTCACCGCAAGCGCCGGAACGGGAGGCGAAGTCGATCCTGCAGGCCGGACGGTTGACCACGGAACCACGGCCTCCTTCACCGTAACTCCCGATGTGGATTACGAGCCTGATCCCCTGGTCGGCGGCACCTGTCCGGTTGGGACCTGGGATGGTTATACCTATACAACGGGGCCGATCACAGGCGACTGTTCGGTGGTGTTCAGTTTCACTCTCATTCCCTTTCCCGATTCGATCACGACCCTTAGTCCCAACGTTGATCAGGAAAATATGGCTTCAGGGATTTCTGAAGACACCAACATCCAGGTTGAATTCAACAAAACTATTAGTGATTCTATGTATGTTTTTTCAACGGGCGAGGCTGGACCATTTTTTACGATTGTTGAGAGTGAATCGGGAAATCCCGTGGAAGGCTATGTCACCGTTCAAGGCAGTCTCCTGAAATTTGATCCTTCGGAACCGTTCCAACAGAATATGACCTACTGGCTTTCTGTTTCAGAAAATGTTTTCAGCATAGGTTCTCCGGTTCCCGATCCGGAAACCTACCACTGGAGCATTACCACGCAGGACCTTTCTCTGGACGTTTACCGGGTGTGGCACCCGATAGAAGGCAGCATCCCCAGAAAGTACTACGATGTCGGTTATGAAATCGACGGTTCAAGAAATCTTTCTCTTAACCAGGTCAATGACATGATTTCAAATGCCGAGAGCAATGCCGAATTATATAACAACCTGGAACCAACGGCTTCTCCCCCTCCTTTATCCACGGAAAAGTTTACCAAGTTCCATTTTTGGCCGAATATCATTAATCTCAGTGCCATTTACAACAATACCGTCTATCCTGAATTATTCGATCTCATTCTCGATGATGCCTGGAATTATGCAAATAACCCTTTACTATTGAAAACACAGATCACAGATGACATCTCAGGCGGGGACCGTGTATTCCTTGCGCGGGATTTTATTGACAAGATCATCTACAACTTCCAGTCTTTCCACGAAGTTCACTACGTGATGATCATCAACCTGGACAAGAAAACCGTTACTGAAATATTGGGCCACCCATTTTCTGACGCGGGTCTGCCCGTTCTTCACGATCCACACACCGAACTCCTCCAGGCGGCATTCGACGGGACCGATGATTCCCCCGGAGAGGTTTGGGATATGTGCCTCAGGGGTAACAGGACAAAAAAATATCAGGCCATCAACGTGGATCGACTTTTGACGGGATCAGGTTCCATGGAATATTTTATTTCAAGAATCGATTTAAACTGCCTGTGTGCGTCGTGTCCTCCATTCGACTCCGGATTCTGGGATTTTCAACCGGATGTCCCCTGGGAGCCGTGGATTCCGCCCGTCATAAAGATCCCGGAAGAAATCGATCCTCCCCCCGGCGGGAACGGCGGCGGCATCATTTCCGGGGATCCCCCAGCGGCCGGGAATCCTGTTGACAATCCTGAAAATCAGCCGGTTGAACCATGGACCTTTCCTGTCACCCCGCTTGATGAAGACACCGCAAATCCCGATTCCGATACGGGAGATGAGGATACGGGGGATGCATGTGAGGGCTTGGAAGAGGGTTGTAATGACAATGATTTTGAAACCGCAGGCCGCATAAAGCAGGAGATCGACGACCAACTCCAGGATGCGCGGGATTCCAGGGCAAGCGATGTGACCACCTTTTCCGGGGACCGGGAGACGACCTGGGGCTTTGAGTATGAATGGGTCTCGGGTGCAACCTTCAACGACCCCTGCATCCAGGAGCTCTATAGTGGATACAACAGCCAGATAGCCGCCCTTAAAGCCGAGATAGACGGAATAGAGGGCGAGGGCGAGGACTTGGTGGCGGAATACAACGACCTTTACGACCAGCGAAAGGCCTTGAGAGACAATGCCAACAATGTTTTTCAGGCCCTTTTGTACCGGGAGAACCTGTGGAGCAACATGCTCGAGGTGAGAGGGGAGTGGCAGGACGTGGAACCGGAACCCTGCATGCCCCCTTGGATTCCTGCCGGCGGCAACCCCTTTGAAGATCCGACCGGCGGGGGTGTTGTGATTGTCGGCGCCAGGCTGCAGGCAAAGTTTCAGAGAGCGGTCGCCTATGCCATGATGAACGGAAAAACGTTCGACCAAGCCGTTGAAGAGGCCATCAACTCCAAAGACTGCTACCCCAACAACGACCCCGATGACCCGGACACGCAGCCCCGCGTAACCGTTTACAAGGATACGGTTTTTGTCATGATCTGGAAACGATATGCCGAGTGCCTAAAAAATTTGTATGCAAAAATCGCACGGAATTACATGAACATGGTATTCGGCGGCGAGCAGGACCTTGACGAGGAAGACATCAACAAAAAAGTCGCGGCGCTTTTGCTTGGCGTTTCGTCCCTGTCCCCATCGGAACGGGCGGACTACGAAGCCCTGAAATCGCAGATCGACACAATAAACGAGAACCTGCGTGGACTCAGCGAGCAGATCGATGCCAAGAGGAACGAGATCGACAGGCTGAGGCGCGAGTTTCGTCAGAAAGCACTGGACTGCCTGAAAGCTTCCCTTGAAAACATCCGGGAACTCCGGGTGAAATCCTGGATCCTCCAGGCCTTTTTGATCTGGTGCGAATACCCTGAAGCAGAGGATGCGTTGCCCCAATATGTTGATCTGGACCGGTTCTGTCGGATGCTGCAAGAACTGCTTGGTCATCCCGATACCATTGATTCGCCGAAGCTCAAAGCCTACCTGGGGATGCTTTTAAACTGTAATTGCCCAAAGTAATGATGGAGTATATCTCCTTGGAAC
>DSCZ01000061.1 GCA_011048855.1 Desulfobacteraceae bacterium
CCCACGCAACGCTATCAAAACCCGAATTGTATGTCTAGCCCCTTTTTGCGAAAAAATATTTTTTCACTCCAACCGAAATCCTTGATAGACTTCAATCTGCGATAACGTGCTTCAGGGCTGACATGGAAATGTTGAGAACAGGTTTCAGGAATCAACGGCCTTCCCCTTGGGTTGTTTTCGGTAAAAGCATATTTGGACAGGATTTACGAGATTGACAAGATGAAAAGGATTAAAATATAAAAACATCCTGTTCGTCCTTTAAATCCTCTCTTTTCTCTTATGAGGTATCTTCCCATGAATTATCTTTTGGTTGGCGGGGCCGGTTACATTGGCTCCCATGTTGCCCGGGAGCTCGCGCGTGCCGGGCATCATGTCACGATCCTGGACGACCTGTCCAAGGGGCACCGGGAGGCCGTCGGAGGGCTTGAACTGGTCGTTGGCGACCTTGGGGATATCACGTTGGCCTCACGCGTGCTCGAAGAAAAAAGTATAGACTGCGTGATGCACTTTGCGGCGTTTTCCCTTGTGGGGGAATCCGTTGAAAAGCCCCTTCCCTATTACGACAATAACGTGGGGAAGACAACGAGGCTTCTCATGGCCATGAAGGAAAAGGGGGTTACGAAATTCGTCCTCTCTTCCACGGCCGCGGTATACGGCGAATCTGCAAAAGTCTCTATCGAAGAAACGGATCCGCTGATCCCCACAAACCCTTACGGCAGAACCAAGCTCATGATCGAGCAGATCCTGGAAGACGCGGAGCGGGCTTACGGGATGAAATACGCATCTCTTCGATATTTCAACGCGGCCGGTGCCGACGAAAAAGGAGACATCGGGGAGGACCACGATCCTGAGACCCATCTTATCCCTCTGGTGATCCAGGCCGCGCTCGGACAGAGAAAATCCATATCCATATTCGGGACGGACTGGGGCACGCCGGATGGAACGTGCATACGGGATTATGTTCATGTGAGTGACCTTGCCCAGGCGCATATCCTGGCGGCCGAACGACTGGCGGAAGGAAGGGACAGCATGATCTACAACCTCGGATGTCAGACCGGGTACTCGGTGTTGGAGATCATCCAGATCACCCGGCAGGTCACGGGCCACGAGATCCCCGCTGTGGAGGCTGACCGGAGGCCCGGAGATCCGGAGCGGCTCGTGGCCTCTTCCGCCCGAATCCGTTCCGAGCTTGGCTGGAAACCTGTTTATGAAGACCCGGAGCGGATAATCCGCACCGCGTGGAACTGGCACCGGGGGCATCCGCATGGGTTTGAGAAGGAAAAATGAACGTTTACTGATTTCGGAAAAACAGACGGATTTTGACTCGCGCAAAGTCGCAGGGGCGCAGAGAACAGCGAGAAAAGCGTGGGGCGGAAACTCATCGGTGAAGGACAGGGCGCCTGTGGCGCATTCCAGATTTCAGATTCAAGATTCCAGATTACACATGTGCTGAAGCACCGGCACCCTCGAAGCGAGGGTTCACCGATGAGACACTTTACCGCTTTTGGCTCAAAGCCGTTTCCGGTAAATTTTTACCGATTTCCGCCCAAAGCCGTTTTCGGTAAAAAGACCATTCGGACAGGATCGCTGCCTGCTGCTTTATCTTTCATGTTCTGTGGGAGCGGATTGTATCCGCGATATCCGCTTTCCCGGTTCAATACCCCGGAGGGGTCAGCGCAGCGAATTTAACTGGGCCTGCCCGGTTCAATACCCCGGAGGGGTCAGCGCAGCGAATTTAACTGGGCATGGTCCGGGCCAAAGGCGGTAATGAAACCGCGTTTACAGGTGTTAATTCGATGACACACGCACCCCCGTAGGTCGGGTTTCCATACCCGACACCTTTTGTAGGGGAGACGTAAGCGTCGCGAGGCGACTTGACAAAATACCTTCATGAGGTATATTTATTATGTTTTGGATCGTTGAATTTACCCTCAGGGCCAAGAAACAAAAAGATAAGCTTCCAACACGACTGCAAACGGTTTTGTTTCAACTCGTCAGGGAAATAGAAAAGGCCGGTCCGGTTCGTGGCGACTGGCCCAATTATTCGAAATTGTCTGATGGTTTGCATCATTGTCATCTGAAGAAAGGCCGCCCCACCTATGTTGCAGTTTGGAGGGAAGTAAAAGGATCCGAGTCGTGGAGGTGATTTATGCAGGCAGTCACGAAAAAGCCCCCTATTGAACACGAAATGATAACAGTGAGGTTGAAAGTTCATCGCAGCAATGTGAATAGGCTTCGCAAATATGCGCACTCCCTTGAGTCCGGTGAAGGCCGGAAGTACTGTGTGGCAGAGGTATTCCCGGAGTATGTGGGCAAAGAGCACGAACTCGCGTTGCGGGCCTATCGGACCCGTGAAGGGTTGACCCAGATGGAATTGGCAAGGATTACCCAAATCCCTCAACGGCACATCAGCGAAATGGAAAACCGTAAGCGTGGAATCGGCAAAGAACGAGCGAAAGTGCTCGCGAAAGCGTTGAACGTATCCGATTACCGGCTCTTTTTATAAATGGTTTCCATCTGTAAATGGTACTTTTGCCCAATCTGGAAACTTACGCAGTGCCCTCAGGCATTTCCGGATGGCACTATCTTACAAAAAATGATCCTGAAAATCCTGCCGGTCCTGTCCTTCCATAAGGAGTAAAACTTGGATTCCTCGTCCCGTTCGTTGTCAAAACCTTTCATACCCGCGTCGGGCGAACCTGCGGCGGCCCGGCATCCGGTCTTTCCGGGTTCAGAAGGCTTTCAGGCCTTCGTTGTGCGCGTCGGGAGCAGGGTAGTCCTTGCGATCGCACTCCTGCTCATGCCCTGGGCCACCCTATCTCCTTCCGCTTCCCCGCCGTCCGCCATCGCCGCCCCGATGCATATTGTTGCTCTTGCCGGGCTCACGGTTCTTGCACTTTTGTCGTTTGCCAAGGTTTGGCATCGAGTCGGGGCCGTGGTTTTTGTTTTCGGCTACAGTGCGCTGATGGAGTTGCTGCAGTACTACCATCCCGAGCGCAACGGGAACATGGAAGATGTTGGAGCCAATATGCTTGGCTGCCTGGCCGGGGTTGTGATATACACCACACTGAAA
>DSCZ01000594.1 GCA_011048855.1 Desulfobacteraceae bacterium
AATAGGCCAGGCTTTGAGACTGTTACATCTCGGACAGGTAAAGCCGTTTGGCCATCTCAGGTCAAAAAGATAGTTACGACAGGCTTCCTCCGAAGAAAACCAACGCTCAAATTCAGCCAGATTCTTGGGGTATTTTTCCATACCCCAGAACACTATATGTAGTAGGAGCCTTAGTCAAGTGCATACCCCAGTAAATATTTTTTCACTCCAACCGAAACTCTTGATAGACTTCAATCTGCCATAACGTGCTTCAGACCTGCCGCCTTTTCACAGTGCAAAAAGATCTTCCAGCCCGCAACAGTAAGCGCTATTATGTTAGTCGAAACAGGTTATCGCCGGGAGATTGCCGGGGGGCCGTTATGAAACGCCGGCCCCTGGATCTGTAGCTTTGTAAAGTGCCTGGCTTTGTGAAATTTTCAGGAGGAGATTGTGTCAAGAAAATATCCGGAATCGCCTATGGTGGGGGTCGGCGCCGTGGTTTTCTGGGGGAATTCGGCGATTCTGGTCCGCAGGAACAATGAACCTGGGAAGGGACGATGGAGCCTGCCGGGGGGCCTGGTGGAACTTGGAGAAAGCCTGGAAGAGGCTCTCAAGAGGGAAATCAGGGAGGAGCTTTCCGTAGACGTTGCCATTAAAGGCCTTCTGGATGTGTTCGAAAGGGTGGTTCGGGACGCGCAGGGGCGAGTCGTGTATCATTATGTTGTGGTCGACTACTGGGCGGAAGTGGTTTCGGGAAGCCCGGCTGCAGGGTCGGACGCCGGCGATATGATGCTCGTTTGCGGTGAAATGGCGGCGGCATGCCGGATTTCCAGTGAAGTCAAATCCATGCTTGACAAGGCGGTCCGGCTCAGGAAAGGCAGGCTTTAGATCCGCGGAGGAAGAGCGCCCGGTCAATCGATCAAACTGAAAGACCGTTTCCAGTGCGGCCACGACCAGTAAATTATAAAGGCTTTTCCTTTTATCGAGCGCATCGGCACGAAACCCCAGAACCGGCTGTCGTAGCTGTGGTCCCGGTTGTCTCCCATGACGAACACGTGGTTTTCCGGAACTATCCATGAATGTGCATGATTCGACTCCGCATGCCTGGAGGTGTATACACCGTATTCGTCCTCATAAAGGGCACCGTTGATATAAATCCTCTGCCCGGACATCTCTATTTGGTCGCCGGGGAGCCCCACGACTCTCTTTATGAAATCTTTATCCGGTTCGACAGGGTAAATAAAGACGATGACGTCGTCCCTGCCCGGTTCTTTAACGGGGATTATCGTCGTTCGGGTGAACGGCATCTTAATGCCGTAGATAAACTTGTTCACAAGAATGTGGTCTCCGACCAGGAGCGTCGGCTCCATTGAACCGGAAGGAATTTTGAACGCCTGCACGACGAATGTTCGGATGAAGAGTGCCAGGATAACGGCTATAACCGCCGCCTCCAGATATTCCCGCCACACGCTTTTACGCTTTTTTGCCACAGATCCTGAACCTTTCCAGCCCAATGAAAACCTCCCGATTACAAGCCGACGGCGAAACATAAGACTTCAACCGAAATAAAACTGGAATGTAATTTTGATAAGGTGTTTTGTAAAGGTATATTTTCAGGCGAGTTTCCATCCGGAAAAGGACAAAAAAAACCATTTCCGGATGGAAAATAGCTAGTTATATGAATACCAATAGAAGTATTGACAATTATATGATTTCATGGTTTTATTTAATCGCTTAGCATTATTGTAGATGGCGCAAAACCTATCACTATCCATTGGTTCACTTCTGACAATAAAAAGAATCGCAAGATATGAAAATTTCCGCATACAAACGAATAATAGATTAATTTCAAATCTGGAATAAGATTATTGCAAAAAAAACCACAAGTCATTTAAAATTGAGAGCCGGAAATATGTTGATAGCAAGGAAAAACCTCCGGGTGGGACTCGATATAGGGTCTCATTCAATAAAACTGGTGGAGATAGATCACACTGGAAAAGGTATGGTGCTCAAAAATGTCGGCCTGATCGGCCTGCCTCCCGATGCTATTGTCGAAGGGTCCATAGAGGCGCCCGAAATCATTGCTTCTCGTATAAGGCGTCTTTTCAAAAACTTAAAGGTAAAACAAAAGAATGTGGCAAGCGCTGTTTCCGGATCTTCAGTTATCGTTAAAAAGATCTCTGTTTCGTATAAGAACGAAATGGATCTCGAAAACACGATTTACAATGAAGCTGAGCAATATATTCCTTTTGATGTCAATGAAGTTCGCCTCGATTTTGAGGTTCTGGAACGGTCGATCGACATGCGAAGAGGGTTTGAAAACGGCCAGGGTACGGATGAAACGGAACATCTGGAGATAATGCTGGTTGCGGCAAAAAAAGATATGGTCAAGGATTATGTCAACTTGATTCAAAATGCCGGTCTCAATCCGGGTGTGCTGGATGTTGATTCTTTCGCGCTTCAAAACGCTTTTGAGATGAATTTAGCCGAGAAAGGGAAGGCCGACGCTGTCTGTGCACTGGTGAACGTGGGCGCCGAGGAACTCGGGATAAATGTGGTGCATAATGGGGAATCGCTGTTTACAAGGGGCTCAGGCTTTGGTGGAGCACAGATCACCGAAACTATTATGTCCAGATTGACAATTTCCTATGAGGAAGCGGAGAAAGTGAAGCTCGGAGGAATTGTTGCAGAAAAAGATCCGGATGTGCTGGGAAAAATATTCGTGTCAACTGTTTCTGCGTGGGTTCAGGAAATAAAACGCGCCATAGATTTTGTGGCCGGAAATTATCCGCACAAGATGATTTCGAAGCTCGTTGTCTGTGGGGGGTCGTGCCGTATCCCGGGATTTCAACATTTTCTCCAGCGTGAAACAGGGTTGCAGGTGGAGGAGTTGAATCCGTTCAGGAATTTGAAGGTCAATGAAAAGATGATCGACAGAGAGTATTTGGACTATATTGCCCCGCAGGCAGCCGTCGCGGCGGGCCTCGCACTGAGAAGCATCGACGACAAATGATACGAATAAATCTTCTTCCATTCAGAGCGGCAAGAAAAAGGGAAAAGGTCCGCAAACAACTAAGGGTATATG
>DSCZ01000251.1 GCA_011048855.1 Desulfobacteraceae bacterium
GTATGGGGCTGGTCAGCCGGAAGGCTGTGGGTGGCGCTGCCTCCTATTACACGTTCGATCCCATGGGAAACACCAGCGAGGTGACCGGCCCGGGGGCTGCCCTGCAAAACAGGTACGCCTACCGGCCTTTCGGGTCGACCCTGTTGAACGGTGAAACCTCCTGCAACCCCTTTCTTTTCATGGGTGAATTGGGGGTCATGGCCGATCCCGCAGGCCTTCACCATGTGCGGGCCCGCCACTACGACGCCCGCCCGGGCAGGTTCACGTCCATGGATCCCATTGGTTTTCTCGGTGGAGACGTCAATCTCTACAGGTATGCCTTGAATTCCCCCCTGGATGGCTTTGACCCGACAGGGTTGGACAGCCGGCGAAAATGCGGCTTGGGCCAGGGGTTGGTGAACATCACGTCAGGGACTGTCAAAATGGTCGGAGGCGCATACACCTCAGCCGCCCTCATCGGGATTCCGATCTGTGCATGGGGGGCTGCCGATGCCTTGTGGGGAACCTTTCAAATTTGCACTCACTACATGCATCATGGTCCGAATCGAGCCCGGTGGATGAGGCGCCTTGATGGGGGTTGGATATCCGCGGTATTGAGAGAGGCGGGTGTATCCGGGAAAAAAGTGTGGTGGGTTGAACTTGCATTGCTGTTGGAGACGGTCACGACGTCTCCCTTTGCCATTGGGCTGAGCGCCGTCGGGGTCAATGTCTATTGCTCCTACAATCAACAGGGCGTCCCTGCACCCTCTGCGTGCGGCACCCGCGGCAGTTCATCATCTTTCCGGACGCCGCAGGTATTCGACTCGACCCGGCAGGCGCTGTCGATTTCCGACTGCATGCCCTTCACCCCGTTGATTTACGGTGAAGCCGGGCTTGCCGCATCCCACGACCCCAACCAGAAGCTGGGCCCCGCGGGCTACGGGGATCGCAATTTTCTGCCCGAAGGCAGCATCATCAACTACCACATCGACTTCGAAAACCTTGAAAGTGCATCCGCCCCGGCCCAGGTCGTGACCATCCGTGACGAAATTTCCAGTTATCTGGATCCATCCACCTTTGAACTCACCTGGATCGGTTTCGGGGATGTGCTGGTGCCGGTTCCTTCGGGTTCCAGATCCTTTGAAACGGTCGTGGAATATCCCTACAAGGATGACGACCATGACTTTGTGATCGAGGTGCAGATTGAAGCCTGGCTGGAAGACGGGGTGCTCCATGTCAATTTCCTCTCCATCGACCCTGAAACGGGGCTGCCTCCGCAGGATGTTGGGGCCGGTTTCCTCCCACCGGAAAACGGAACCGGACGCGGTCAGGGTTTCATCTCCTACATGATTCAAACCAAAGCGGATCTGCCCGCCGGCACCGAAATACGAAACATCGCCACGGTCCAGTTCGACTTCGGCCTGGAGATCGACACCAACCAGGTGGATCCTCAGGATCCTTCCCAGGGTACGGATCCGGAGAAGGAGGCCCTGGTGAGCATTGACGGCATCGCCCCCACAAGCCGTGTATCCGCCCTGCCGGAGAAGCTGTCGCCGCGGGAGTTCAGGGTGTCGTGGAGCGGCGAGGACGACGAACAAGGCTCCGGGGTGGGGGTTTACGAGATCCATGTATCCGTCAACGGCGGCCCTTACACTCTCTGGCTGAGGACCAGCGAAACGTCAGCGGTGTTTACCGGCGACTGCGGAGATCGGTATACTTTTTACAGCCTGGCGGTGGACAATGTCGGAAACGTTCAGGAAGCCCCGGCCGAAGAGGTGGCATCCATCGAAGTTCCGATCCTGCCGGGGGATGCAGATGGCAGCGGAGAGGTGAATCTGGCGGATTTGATCCTGGTTCTTCAAGGGGTCAGCAGCACCGGTGATGCTTACCTGGGGGCCAACGTGTGTGCGGACGTGGATGGTGACGGCCGGCTCGGAACGGTTGAAGCGGTCTACATCCTTCAGTTTCTTTCGGAGTGAGGCGAGGAATCCGAAAAATTAGGAATTCATCAAAAAACCGCAGAAATTTGAATGAAAGCTGTGGGGCAGGATCAATTATATGCATAGAATGTGGTGAAGAGATATTCTTAGAAGATATGTAGATATATGAATCAAGGAAAAAGCTTTTTAGCGTAAATTGTTTGTAAAAATCTGAAGATACTGAACGGTTACAGCAATGCCATCAAAATAGACTTGGCCGTCGGGTAGATCCTGGCATCCTTGCTTGCCCGCGACCCGGCAACGTTTAATTCTTCGATCCGATTTTCTTCAATCCAGGACCATGCCAACTTTATGGCCTCTTTCATAGGGATGGCGTCAGCGTCTATATGTATCCATGGCTTTCGGTGTTTTTTAGCCATCTGCCGGGTATACGCAGATCCGTCTGTGAGTTCTCCATGTGAGATGATAAGCGTGCCGTCAGAATCAATCACGTTCTGTTCGGTCCGCCTGGGATAGCTGGCCGTTTCCATTTCCTTGAGCTGGTATTTTTCTGGAAGCATGCCGGCCTCGGTCAATCTCCCCCTCGGGATCCAACCACCGTGGGAAATACCTTTTTCGATTGCCGCGTCAAGAGCCGCCTGATCTGCGCCCGTCTGACCACCTGATATGATTTTCGTGATCCTGGAAAAATGAGACAGTGATTTTTCTTCGATAATCATCGAAGTTTTTTTATCTGTATCGGCCACTTCGGCGCCTTTGGAAAGATGCGGACATGATGAGAACCCAGCCTTTTGGCTTCGTTGGGTTAAAGTACTGAATCTATGGAATCCTTGTCAAGGAAAACTATGGGAATATTGCGAAAGCAGGTCTTTACCTGCTTTGAGCATTGGTCCACTGCCGGGAAGAGGCCAGGTTCTGTTGGTTGAGCATTGGAAATCCACCTCGAAAACAGAGGTTCGTATCGAAGGTCCTCCTGTTTGCACCGGTCTGGCAGGGTTTGCCGTTTTTGTATTGGATCAGGGCGGGCATTTACGTCTTGACAGATTGTAGACAATAGACTAAAGACAATAGACTAAAGATGTACACAGCTTCTTTGGAGAATATAAAAAACGAACAAAAATAC
>DSCZ01000193.1 GCA_011048855.1 Desulfobacteraceae bacterium
CGGAGCGTTCGAGCAAGCGCGAATGCAGGTAGAAAACGTCACCCGGATAAGCCTCACGCCCTGCCGGTCGCTGCAACAGCAGCGATAGCTGGCGATAGGCGACGGCGTGCTTGCTGAGGTCATCGTAGATGATCAGGGCATGCATGCCTTTATCCCGATAGTATTCACCGATGGCACAGCCGGCATAAGGCGCGATGAACTGCTGGGTCGCCGGGTCGCTTGCGCAGGCCGCAACCACGGTTGTGTATTCCATCGCCCCGTGTTTTTCGAGAACGTCGACAACCTGTGCGACGGTCGATTTTTTCTGGCCTATTGCGACATAGATACAATAAATATCGCTGTTTTTTTGATTGATGATCGCGTCCACGCATATCGCGGTTTTACCGATCTGCCGGTCGCCGATGATCAACTCCCTCTGCCCCCTTCCAATCGGGGTCATAGCATCGATGGACTTCATGCCGGTATACATGGGCTCCTTAACCGGCTGGCGTGCGATGACGCCCGGCGCCACAACCTCGACCCGCCGGAATTCTTTGGCTTCTATCGGCCCTTTGCCGTCCAGCGGCAGGCCCTCCGCATCGATGACCCTGCCGAGCACCGCATCACCAACCGGTATTTCCGCTATCCTTCCGGTGAGTTTGACGGAGTCGCCTTCTCGTATTCTGGCAGTGTCCCCCATGACCGCGACGCCGACATTGTCTTCTTCCAGGTTCAGGCACAGGCCGAAAATACCACTCGGAAATTCCACCATCTCCATGGCCATCGCCTTTTCAAGACCGTAGACACGGGCGATTCCATCACCCACCGACAGCACGGTGCCGGTTTCGCTCACATCCACTTTTTTTTCATAATCCTTGATCTGATCGCGGATTATCCGACTTATCTCCTCTGCTCTGATGTCCATTAGCTGTATTCACCCCTCTTGAATGATTCGGTTAGGTCAGCGAGTTGTGCTTTCACACTCCCGTCCAATACCAGATCCCCCACCCTGACCACAAGACCCCCGACCAGAGATGCGTCCTCCACCACTTCCGCCTTAACGTCCTTGGAGGTCATACTCTTGAGGGCGGCCACAATCCGCTTCACCGCTTCTTCACCCAGGGGTCGGGCGGTGGTGATTGAAGCACGTATCACGTTGGAGATCTCGTCGCACAGGCGGTCATAATAATCGACGATTTCCGGCAACGCGGCCATACGTCCCTTCTTCAGCAACAACCTCAAGAAATTTTTTACAACCTCACTGAACCCGCTTTTCTGAAGGATGGCCTCAAGCACACCGCGCCTTTCTTCGAGCGGATACAGTCTGAAAGCCAGGGCTTTAAACAGTTCTCCTCCGGCTTCGGCAAGCTTTGAGAACTCGTTCAGTTCATCCCCATACATTCTGTATGAACCGTCTTCCCGGCCCAGGCTCATCAATGCTTTTGCGTAGCGTCTGGAAATCTTGGTGCTTCTCAATGTAGCCTCTCCACCCTTTCAATAAATTCATTGACCAGCAGGTCCTGATCCTTATCGGTGATTGAGCCCGCGATCAGTTTTTCCGCCTTTTCGGCCACAGAATCAGCCAGTTCGGCACGCAGACGGGCCTCGACATTTTTAACCTCCCGTTTTACAGCCGCGTCGGCCTGCAACAATATCTGCCGCGCCTTTTCGTGTGCCTCCGAGATAATCCGGTCTTTTTCGGCCTCGCCTTCAGCCCTGAACCTCTCGATGATACCGGCCCTCTCGGATTCGAAGGCGGCAAGTTCAGCTTCCAGTTCCCGACACCGTTTCTCCGCCTCCTCCTTCTGTCTTTCAAGGCTTTCCAGATTTTTCTTTATCTGTTTCTTCCTGGTTTCAAAGAAATCCTTCAAAGGAGCCTTTTTAACCACAATGACAAGCACGATAACCAGCAATGCAAAATTGATGAACCGGTAAAGGAGGTCTTTCAATTCCCCTGAAGAATCATGTCCTCCGGCGGCGAGCGCCGCACCACAGGCCGCAAGAACAATCAATGCAGCAGCGGAAGCCACCGACAATTTAAAACAAAATCTCCTTTTCATGAAACGCTCCTTCCCAGAATCCTGGAAGCCGCCTCACGCGATAATGCTGAAACACTCAAATCGAGCGACTCCTTGATCGAAGACATCGATGCTTCGAGCTGCTTCCTGGCCTCGGCGACCTTATGATCCGAAGACTCCATTGCCTCTTCGATCAACTTGCGTTCCTCTCCCTGGGCCTCGGCCTTCAAGCGCTCTTTTTCGCCCAGCCCCTTCCTCTTCGAAGCATCGCGCCCTTCATGGATCTCACGCTCCGATGCGAGGGCCCTTGCCTCCAGAGCTTCGGCGCTGTCCGACAGTTTTTTCATTCTGCCGGCTCTTTCGGCGAGTATCGCCCGGATGGGCTTGAAAAGCAATTTGTTGAGAAGAAAAACGAGAAGAAGAAAGTTGGCGATTTGAATCAACAGCGCAACGGGATTTATCTCGAGCATATCGGCAATCACCTCTTGTTGAAGTTATCGGAGAGACAACGAAGGGTGGAGGCATACCGGCACATGCCGTCGAGCATCACACCTTCCGCCATTTCATCCAAAGATGCCTCCACCGAGTGTTACGGCTCATTAGCATATTGACCCCTGTTTTTCAAGAAAAAACATGGACTAATCATAGGGAAACAATATCCCGTATATACTCCGGGGAATCAATGCTCTTCAAATGCCTGCACCCTGTAGGTGAGTACTTCCAGATCGCCGCTTGACCAGGCATTGGCCGGAAGCCCGGCTTTCAAACACAAATGGGAAAGGAATGTCTCCTTCTCGGGCAGCTGCTCCCATACCTGGGGCAGGAAGGTGGCCTGACGGCCTCCCTTCCTGATGATCACCCCGTCGAGCCCCGGCTGGAGTTTTTCCAGAAGATCCCGGCCGCCGCGGTGTTCAAGAGTCACGGGATCGGTGAGAACGCTCACCTCGATCTTGATCCCATCGAACTCCTCCTTTTTCAAGGGCGGGAAGCGGGGATCTTCAAAGGCCGCATTGACAGCATTCTGCCTGACCCCTTC
>DSCZ01000506.1 GCA_011048855.1 Desulfobacteraceae bacterium
CAAAGCGGAGCGATTGGGGACTGAGCACCCGAAGCGGTGCGAAGAAACCGGGGACCCAAAGCGGAGCGATTGGGGACTGAGCACCCGAAGCGGTGCGAAGAAATCAAGGGCTTGTGCGGAGACGTACTGGAGTACGTCGCACAAACAAGGCCGCCGATTGAGACGCGGACTTGTCCCGACTTCAGTCGGGGGATTGGGCAAAAGGACCATTTCCGGGTGGAAACTAGCTAAAAGCTGATATCCAATATCTAACACCTGCTGCAATGTGGCGACGACCATTCGATGGTTGATGAGGGTGAGTCAAGGATCAGGTTGACAAACACAGAGCCTGTGATTAAAAATGAACAGTAGACACTGGCTTTTCTTGGGTCTTAAACGGAGGTTTTCATGTACAAGGCAATGGTGATTTCAGGGCTGACCGTCGACCCTGTCACCAATACCCCGATCGTAATATTGAAAGAAGTCGAAGGCGGGCAGACTCTGCCGATCTGGATCGGACTGCTCGAAGCGACTGCTATTGCAAGTGAACTCGAGGGGATAAAATTCGCGCGTCCGATGACACACGACCTGTTCAAGGATGTACTGGATTTGATCGACCTGAAGGTGGTGAAGGTTGAAGTATGTGATTTGAAAAACAATACATACTATGCGCAGATCCACTTTCTTCACAATGGCAAGGAATTATCCGTAGATGCGCGGCCGAGTGATGCACTCGCGCTTTCACTCAGGGTGAAGGCCCCCATTTATGTCGCCGAAGAAGTGATCAACAATTCCAGCCAGATCGACCTTAAAGCCGAGGCGGAGGATAAATCCGAAAAAGGAAAGAAATGGCAGGAGATTCTCGAGGGTTTGAATCCCGAGGATTTCGGAAAATATAAGATGTGAGGATGAAGGCCGCGCAGAAAGTGCCAACCCCGTTCTACGAATATACCGGCTGTCTTCACGTGCACACGAAACATTCAGATGGCACCGGCACCGTCGAGAACGTGGCTGCGGCCGCCCGGCGGGCCGGAATCGATTTCGTGGCGGTAAACGACCACGCTCATATGAGCCGTGCACTGAACCGGGAAGAAGAAGATTTTTACGGAGACGTGTTTGTAATGATGGACCTTGAAGTCGGGGTCCGTTACCATCATTACCTGGCTTTTGATTGCCGCCGCATGCCGCGCTGGGACCTTGCCGGAGGCCAGGAGATCATTGATGAAGTCAAGGCGGCCGGTGGTTTCGGCTTCCTGGCGCATCCCTTTGAAAAGGGTATGCCGCTCGAAGGCTTTGTGGCTTACACGTGGAATGATCTCGATGTGACCGGTTTCACCGGCGTCTGCATATGGAATTTCTCTTCCCGCTGGAAGGAACGCATAGCAGGAGTTGCAAGCGGACTTCTCTTCATTGCTTTCAAATCAATTTTTTTGAAGGGTCCCGGCCGCCGCACCATGGATTTCTGGGACCGATCGTGCGCCGGGCGCCGTGTGGTGGCTCTCGGAGGCGCAGACGCCCACCACAAGCGTTACGGGTTTGGACCGTTCGGTATCAGACCCCTCACCTACGATTACCTGCTTGGTGCCATAACGGTTCATATCCTTTCGGACGTCCCGTTTCCGAAACAGCCCGGTCAAGCCAGGCGGGTGATTTGCAGGGCGCTCCGGGAAGGGAGCCTTTTTGTTGCAAACGACAGGATCGGGCCGTCAAGAGGGTTTCGCTTTTATTACGAACCTGACGAGGGCCCACGGTGTCAAATGGGGGAGGAAGCCGTTTTCAGGCCGGGCCGAATTTACGTGGAAGTTCCGCTTGAAGGTGAGATCAGGCTGTTTCGGGACGGATCACCCGTGGAGAGCGTCCGCGGCGCCAGTCTTCGGCGGCGGGTGGACGTGCCCGGCGTATACAGGGTGGAAGTTCATCGCAGGGTGGGGCTTTTCGGAGCCAGGCCATGGATATTTTCAAACCCTGTCTATTTGCGTCCGCATGAAGCGGCGGAAAAATGATCCTGGTAGTTCCAGCCCAACCTCTCAGACCCGGAGCCGTTTGAGTTCGGCCGAGCGGCGATAAGCCGGTAGGTGCCGTTGTACCATGTTTTTTTGATGCATCTGTCCATATCGACTTTGAAATCCAGTCGTCCCAGCAGATCGTAAAAATCCCGGTCGTAAGTCACCTCTCCGAATTCAACCGTGGTCAAATGTTTCAAGCGTGGTTTTATTTCTTCTATCAGCCTGTTCCGGGACTTGAACATGGTCTGAAAAAAAAGGATTTTTCCCCCGGGCTTCAACCACTCAGACACCCGCTCCAGGACCCGTTCCTGGTCATCAATAAGCATGAAACTCATGCTGAAAAGGATGAAATCGAAGGATCCGCAACCATTGGGCTGGAATTTCTCCACCGGCGTTTCGAAGACTTGAATCTGACCGGTCAGATCATAATTATCAACAAGTTCCCGACAGTGCTCGATGTAAGTGTGGTCAATGTCGATGCCAACGATCTTGAGTTGTTTTTCTTTGATTTCCCTGTGGTGGTCTTTTACCATGACGCCGTTTCCAATGCCTACATCCAGGATGACCGCTTTTTCATAAAAATAGTCCAGGCAGGAACTGTAGCAGCAATCGGTTGCGTCCCCGATCACCCATTGATAAAGTACATTGCGCATCCTGCTCTCCGTTGAATCGGGTTTGTATTTGCATGAAAATCAGTTTTACAAATATGAACTATAGCGAATATCTCTACTGAATGCAACCGGCGAAAACGACGTCCCCTCCCCGCTGGCTTTTAATGTTCTGTGGGAGCGGATTGTATCCGCGATATCCTTATCTCCAAAGACTGAACCACAAAGGACGCGAAGGACACGAAGAAAGATTTTTTTGCCTGCCGGGCGACGGCAGGCAAAAACCAATCAGCCTGCGGCGCCACAACCCTCAATGTTCTGTGGGAGCGACGTCCCCGCCCCGGCCTTTATTCACCTGGAGTTCACTCGTTGTCAGTGGAGCGCAAGCGGAACGGTTGTCGTTGTCGTAATCGACTCTGACTCCGTATCTG
>DSCZ01000505.1 GCA_011048855.1 Desulfobacteraceae bacterium
GCCAGCCGGGGATAGGCTGCGGGACGATCCTCGGGCGAAACCGGAGTGGGGCCTTTGGGGGCGGCGGCCAGGAAGGCGGCCAGTGCCTGTTCTCCGATGATGAGGTTTCCCGGAAGATCGGAACCTTCTCTGGCTAGAGCGGTCAGGAGGTGGTGATCGTTCCAGTCTTCCAGCCTCATAGGAAGGTCTGGTCCGCAATGCTTATGGGCAAAGGCGCGGCCAAGAAACCCTTCGGGGCGGATGTTTTGGATAAACCAGGGAAGGTGGTTCCATAAAATCGGTTTTCCCGAAACGGGGGTCCAGTAATACTGAGGGCCCGCTAAAGAAAACAAAGTTCCGTAAGGATGGACGTTGCCAGTGTCCTGTACGTGATAGACGGGGATTTCCGCCCCGATTCCCGGGATCGGGCTCGCCAGGGCGTAAAGGGTTGATCGCGTGGCGCCCAGTTTCAAGATATCCTGCCCGGCCCGCCGGATCAATCGCGATAAAGTGGGTTGACTGACCCCCAGAGAGGCCAGGAGAGTTCCAGGTTTTTGCGCCCCGCTGCGGAGCAGGGCTCTGAGACGAATTTCGTTCTGTTCCGGATTCATTTTGCTCTCATATGAATAGTAAAATGAATACTAAAATAAATCATAGTTACCTGTTTTGACAAGTAAATATCTGTTTTTTCGCTTTTTCGGGTGAATTAAATTGTGAACAGTAGCTCCCCTCTTTGTAAAGGCACAATTCGACCTTCTGATCGTATGGATTTCGCTGATCGGACTGGCACTGGTTTTTGGAGCAGAGAAGTGGTTCCTCAAGTTGCACGATTACGATGAGGACGATCCGCATTACAATAGCGAACAAAACCTTCCAGGGGACGCTTGAAAGGTCTTTCTGCCAGGGGGACCAGCCTCGGTGGCAAGTCTTGGATAGAAACCCGAAGACATAAACATGTCAAATGGCTGGCCTGGTCCAACGTTGGGCTCTGCTGAGCTTGGCCAGGTCGTACCGGCATAATAGAGGGCCTTTGACGGAAATCTTGACAGTGATACTCGAAAGATGTTTGCTTTATTTACAATGATTCGGTTGCGGGACCGCATTTAAAAACCACGAATTCCGCAGAAAAAATGATAAGCTACTGTTTTAACTTGATTTGGTAAAAAAGAAACCAAGCCTGGTATGCCCTTTGCTTTAATAACCAAAACATCTTCTGACATTTTTCGCAGACCGGAGTAGAGGCTATGAAAAATGTAATATTTCCCGGCAGAATAGACTGTGGGAAGAAAATAAACGTGTTGACCAGAACGTTCGGTCGCGTCGGGCAGCATATGGTTTCTGTTCTTCTGCGCGACCTGCTTCCGACTCTGGCCTTCATCCTGCTGATCGGATGGGCATCACTGCAGCTCGCCTCCCAGATCACGGAAACCAAGGAAGGGCACGTGGACACCCCTGTCAGCGTTGCGGCCAGGCATTGACCCTGCTCTTGGTAAGAAACACCAAGCCAGTGTGCTTCTTTTGGCCTTAAAGGGCCTCTTCTTTACTCAGATGTTCTGCACGGGATTCAAGAGCGCTGCAGACACCTCTCCCTGCTGTCCCGTTTGATGCCGTACTCCTACGCATACCCTTCCGGTTGGCCGAGCATGCCGCGGGTGACCAGCGTGATGCCTTTCTCTGTGATCCGGAACCCGTTGGCCTTGTCCTGCTCGGGATCGAAGCCGATCACGGTTCCCTCCGGGACCTCACAGCCGCGGTCGATGATCGCCCGCCTGATTTTGCAGTGCCGGTTGATGGTCACCTCGGGAAGAATAACCGTCTCCTCGATATTCGAGTAGGAATGGACCCGCACGTCCGAGAATAGAAGGGTTTTTCTGAGCTGCGAGCCGGAGATGATGCAGCCGCCCGATACCGTGGAATCGACGGCCATGGCGCGGCGGTCATCATCGTCAAAGACGAATTTGGCCGGCGGCAGTTGCCGCTGGTAGGTCCATATCGGCCACTTGGGGTCGTAGAGGTTGAGTTCCGGCAGGGGTGCGATCAGCTCCATGTTGGCTTCCCAGAAGGCATCCAGGGTTCCTACGTCGCGCCAGTACGCCAGTTCGCCGGTTTCCGGATCCCGGAACGGATAGGCGTAGACTTTGTGCTTCCCGAGGAGGGACGGGATGATGTTCTTGCCGAAATCGTGATCGGAGTCCGGATCCTTTCCGTCCTTGTCCAGCAGATCCATAAGCAGTTCGGTGTTGAAAATATAGTTGCCCATGGACGCCAGGGCCCGGCCCGGCTTGCCGGGAATGGGCGTCGGTTCCTTGGGCTTTTCGTCAAAGCGGTAAACCCAGTTGTCTTCATCCGCGGACATGACGCCAAAAGCCCCGGCGGCCTCCTCGACCGGCACCTCGAGGCAGGAGACCGTCATGTCGGCGCCGCTCTCCACGTGCTCGAGGAGCATTGAGCGGTAGTCCATCCGGTAGATGTGGTCCCCGGAGAGGATCATGACATACTTGGGTTTCGACGCCCGGATGATGTCGATGTTCTGATGCACCGCATCGGCCGTCCCCTGGTACCATTCCTCCGAAAACTGCTGGGAGGCCGGCAGGATCTCGACGAACTCGTCCAACTCCTTCTTGAAATGACTCCAGCCGCGCACCAGGTGACGGATCAGCGAGTGGGCCTTGTACTGGGTCAGAACGCCAATCCGTCGAATCCCCGAGTTGACGCAGTTGGACAGCGGAAAATCGACGATGCGATACTTGCCTCCGAAATGAACTGCCGGCTTGGCCCGGAAATCGGTCAGTTCGTAGAGTCTGCTGCCGCGCCCACCGGCGAGAATCAGCGCCAGGGTGTCCTTGGTGAGATGGCTGACGTAACGATAGACGACTTTACTCTCTGCTTTGTCGGGCATGAAACCTCCTGGGAGCGAATTGATCGTTGCTTCAATTAAACAGGCCAAGCAGCAATTTTTCAAGAAAATGGAAATTAAAAGATTTTCAACCCGCTGCCTGTTTCATTGTTTAAAACGAGTACGCAGCTTCACCGCCTGCCCAACCA
>DSCZ01000494.1 GCA_011048855.1 Desulfobacteraceae bacterium
ATTGATGAACTGGAGATATTTCCCCTGTTGAAAGGAGGGCGGCACCGTGCTTTCCCGCGCATCCACCAGGATATCGGCGGGAAAGATGCCGATTTTGAACTGCTGGTATTCCTTGCCGCCAAAGATGAAACCAAAGCCGACAATGATGAGGAAAGGGAAGGCAAAGTTCCAGCCGAAGGCCGCCTTGTCCCGGAAAAACTCGTGATTTCTGGCCGTGAACATGGCCCACATGCGTTTGAAGTTCATGATAGGATTAATAAAGAAAAGGTTCAGATTTCCTGATCCGGACGCACTTGGCGTTTGCACTGTTTATGGTGTCAGACCAGTGCGCGGGTCATAAAACAAATAGGCCTCAGCTTGTGTACACCGGGGACAGAATTTATTTTGCATACAGCCGCAAAATAAATTCTGTCCCCTCCGCCCGTCGCTCGCAACGTTGATCGTAGGGGACAGATTTTTTTTCGTGGCTGTTTTACGAAAATGAATCTGTCCCCGGGCTTGTCTTCAGTTTGTCCAGTAAAAAATGTGCCATCCCCTATTCCTGTTTTGGACGAAATTACCCGTCCGGATCAGGAAATCTGAAGTTAGGGCTCGTCCAGAATTAACCTGAACATTTTTTATCAATTGTATAGTTCCATTCGCCATGAAACGAAGATTTTGTCAGGTTGACCGTTTTCAGTTCATCATCGCTTATGCGAATGCCTTTTGGGTAGAGATTGGTGTCCAATTCGGCACCGATAGTCAGGCCGTTTTGGGTGGTAGTGCTGCCAATAAGATTGACGATGACTTCGTGACTGACCAATGGTCTGCCTCGCCAGTTCATACTGATGTGGCTGAACATGCGATGTTCGATCTTGTTCCATTTGCTCGTGCCCGGCGGGAAGTGGCAGACCGAAATACGTAACCCTGTTTCGGTGGCGAATCTTTGCAGTGCAACCTTCCACAAACGAACCCGATAGCCGTTACTCCCTCCACCATCGGCGGTAATCAAGAGTTCGGTGGCATCCGGATAGCGCTTCCGCCCCATGTTGTTCCACCAGCGGCGGATACTTTCTACTGCGAATTCGGAGGTGTCGTGATCCGTGCCGACACTTACCCAGCCGACATTGGCGTTTTGATCGTACACCCCATAGGGATTTGCTTTACCCAGTTTCGGGTCGGGGAAGTCATGCCCTTGTACCTGCTCCGGTTCGCCCTTTAGCTGCCACTCCTGCCCCCCATTCTTGAACTCCCCCACCAATTCCTTCTTCTTGGTATCCACCGAAATGACTGGCTGTTTGCGCTGCTGAAATGCAAGCGCCTGCTCATTGATGTAGTTGAACTGCTGGTCTCGATCAGGATGATTCGACGAGCCTTCCTTGGTCTTTCGATTTGCTTGCAGGCTATAACCCAGCCCTGCCAACAGGTCAGCAACTTTCTGCCTTCCCACCACATGGCCTTGCTCAACCAGCGCAGCAGCAAGTTGTCGTGTGCTTTTACATGTCCAGCGGAGGGGGGATTCGGGGTCACCTCGTGTGACCGGGTCCACCAACAACTCAAGATCCCGACGCAATGTGGGATCGTATTCGTCAATTGGCTTGCGCCCGCCGCCCGCAGCACGAATACGTTTCTTCTTCTCTAAAGCTTTCGTTTCATGCAACTCGGCAAGATCTTTTATCCCTTGATGGATCGTCGTTCGTGAAAGGCCTGTCGCCCTTGCAACAAGTGAAATTCCGCTATGACCCAATACTTGGGCTTCAGCTGCTGCCCACAGTCGACGAGTCTGTTCATCAAAAAGAGGCGCAAGTAAATCCAGTTTTTCGCGTACCGATGCTTCTGTCTGAGTTCCCATCTCGACAGCATAACTGTCAATCAGAGTTTGTTCAAGTTATATGTGGACAGGCACTTACGGAATTTAGGCCGGGCAGGATGCCTTTTTTATTCCCTCAGGGCTTTCCCGGTCAGGCAGAGGAAGACGTCTTCGAGATTGGAGGAGTGGACTGCCATTTCCGATAAATCGATATCGAGATTCAGCAAGGTGCTGATCCCCTCATGGACTTGCGCGATTTCCATAACAATGGAGCCGTCACGCCGCTTCCAGGGGAAGGGGAGGATCTCCGGGCCGGACTTGAAGGCCGATTCCGGCAGGAGAACGGAGCTTTCCTTGCAGTGGGTATGGATCAGGCGGGCCGGGGTGTCCCAGGCGATGATGCGGCCCATATCGATGATCGCCACCTCGTCGCACAGGGTTTCCGCCTCTTCCATGGAGTGGGTGGTCATGATGATGGTCTTTCCTTCCTCCTTGATGGAGCGGACGATCTCCCACATATTGCGCCGCGACTGCGGGTCAAGGCCGGTGGAGGGCTCGTCGAGGAAGACCAGGCGCGGCCTGTTGACCAGGGCCAGGGCCAGCATCAGGCGTTGTAACTGGCCGCCCGAGAGCTGGTCGTTGCGTCTTTTCAGGATGGGGGTGAGATCGCAGCGTTCAGTCAGGCGCTGGATGTCTTCGGGGTGCTGGTAGAGCTTGTGAAAGGAACGCAGGGTCTCTTCCACGCTCAGAAAGCTGAGCAGCGAGGTGTGCTGGAACTGGATGCCGATCTCTTCGCGGAACGAGGCGCTTCGCGGTTTCCCCTGATAGAGGATCTGGCCGCCGCTGGGGGGGATGATATCCTCCACTATCTCCATGGTGGTGCTTTTCCCCGCGCCATTGGGGCCCAGCAGGCCAAAACAGATGCCCTCCTTGACTGAAAAAGAGACATCGTTGACCGCCCGATTCTCTCCATAGGTCTTGCTGAGATGGATGACTTCAATAATTTTTTTCATGATAATGCAAGGGGTTCTGGTTGATCAAGGCTGGATTCCGGTGATTCCGGCGGCTTATTCCGTGACTTATTCCGGGGACATGATACCGAATTAAAAAGACAATTCGGGTCATGTCCCCGGAATAAGCCCGTCACACGCCGCATCAGGAATCAGCGGTAAAGCCCCCTCCTTTTTTCAAGGAGGGGGTTGGGGGTGGTGCTGTTTCCTGGATGCGGCATA
>DSCZ01000255.1 GCA_011048855.1 Desulfobacteraceae bacterium
CAGCAGGATCGCTTCGGCATCCGGCAGATCCATCCCCGCCTGGCTTTTGAGTCCCCGGATCGTATTTGCGTCCATGATCTCCAGTACACTGGGGACGATGCCGGCTTTGATGATTTCCGCCACCGCGGAGCCGGCTTTCCCGAGTTCGTCGAAACAGGCTTCGGACGTGCAGTGTGCTTTGGGTCTTGGGCTTATTTTAAGGGTTATTTCGGTGATGATGCCCAGCGTTCCCTCCGAACCCACGAAGAGTCGTACCAGGTCGTAGCCGGAGGAGGTTTTGAGGCAGCTGGAACCTGTCCGCATGACGCGGCCGTCAGGGAGAACCACCTCCAGGGCCAGGACGTAATCCCTGGTCACCCCGTACTTTGCTCCTCTGATGCCGCCTGCATTGGTGGCGACGTTGCCACCGATAGTGCAGGCCTGGCTGCTCGCCGGATCAGGCGGGAAGAAGAACCCGGTTGGTGCGAGCACCCGGTCCAGGTCGGCGTAAACCAGTCCCGGCTGAACAACCACCTGGCGGTCTTCTATCCGGATGTCCAGGACTGCGTTCATTCTGCACAGGTCCATCACGATGCCGCCTTCAACCGGAACGGCGGCGCCGGCAAGGCCTGTTCCGGCCCCCCTCGGTGTCACCGGTATGCGGTTTTTTGCAGCGATATTCATTACCCGGGCCACATGATCGGTGCTTGTCGGCCAGACCGCTGCTTCGGGTCTGTGGTTGTGATCGGAAGCGTCGTAGGAATAGGAGACCAGGTCGATCAGCGAGGCTGTTACGTTTTCTCTGCCTACAGCCTCAACCAGTTGGTTTTTAATAGACTTATCCATGAATGACAGCGTCCTTTCTTATAGGGAAGGCATCTTCGGAGGAGTTTCGCTTGATCGAAGGGAAAAGTGACGAATCTGTATGGGGAATGAACCTTGCGGCGCTGAACAACTCCATGAACTGCTGGTTCACATTGAGTTCAATGTAAGTCACACGGTCATGGATTTTCCTTAATGATTCCAGATTTTTGCGACTGATAAGCGCCTTAGCCGCACCTTCGAGCGATGTGTTGCCGATTGAACGGTAACGTTCCCTGGGCAGGTCCGGAAGCATCCCGATCGTAACCGCCGATTCGGGGTTGATATACGAGCCGAAAGTACCTGCGATCCAGAACGTCGAAATATCTTTGAATTTGATCCCCACGGTGTTAACTACGGTTGTGAGAATCGCGTGCATGGCGGCTTTGGAGCGCAGAAGCCGGTCCAGGTCGGCCTGTTCGATCACCAGCTCCCGGCCGGTTCCGGAAGCTTCCGCTTCAACGATCACCAGCCCGCGGGCGCCGTCAAGCTCCCTCACCCTTTGACCACAGGCGGCGGGTACGATGCGTGCCCTGGCGTCGATCATTCCCGCGGTGAAGAGTTGCGCTGCAAGGTCGATAAGGCCGGATCCGCAGAAGCCGACCGGCGGCGCGTCCCCGATCGTGTGAAACGATATGCGGCCGTTATCGGGGTTTATCCGGATGCGGTCGATCGCTCCTAGAGCGGCCATGACGCCGATCTCCGCCACGCCGCCTTCGAGGGCCGGCCCGGCGGCCCCCGCACATCCCAGCAGCCAGTCTTTGTTTCCGATGGCAACTTCGGCATTGGTGCCGACATCAACCAGGATGGAAGTTTCATGCGTTTCAACCATACCGGAGGACAGGATGCCGGCGATAACATCTCCACCAAAATAACTGCCGGCGTTGGGGGCCAGTATGACGGGCGCGGCCGGGTGAACGGCGAGTCCCAGGTCTCGGGCGCGCATCAAGGGGGGGATGTTGACCACCGGCGTGTAGGGTTCCCGGCAGAGCCAGCGGGGTTCGAGGCCCATGAAAAGGTGCGTCATTGTCGTGTTGCCCGCGATGACGACCCCCGCCGGAAGATTCGACTCCATGCCGAGATCGGCGGTCATCCGGTTGAATACTCCGTTCAAGGCGGATACCACAGCATCCTGAAGATGTTTGAGGCCGCCGTCCCCGGCCGCGTAATGTATGCGTGTCAGAATATCCCCACCGATTTGCACCTGTGGGTTTTGGAAGGAACGTTCATCGATCACGGCGCCCTTTTCAATATCCACGAACCGGACAACGATTGTGCTCGAACCCAGATCCACGGCGACGCCGCAGGGAGAGGGAACCTCGGGTGAGGCCACGTTTATTATCCTCCACGAATTTCCATCGTCAAACATCGTCGCCCTGATCCGGTAACCGTCTTCCCTCAAGACCCACGGAAGCGAGGAAAGAACTCCAGGTTCTATCAGGATATCTTTTACTTGCAGAGTTTTTTTAAGGTATTTTATCAATCTGTCGGCATCGGCGGTGTTGTCTTCCAGGCTTGGGGGGGCGAGTTCGCAGACAACCGATCTTATCCATGCATCATTTTCAGCAGGTGGCATTGATTTCTCTCCAAATTTTTTCTTCGGCTAAATTTTTTCTACCGTGATATATACTTATAATAATTTACGGTGCGGTGTAAAGATTTCCGACAGGCTGTACATCGCGGGTTCCGCCCGGGGGGCCCGATTTCTAAAGCGCTGCATTGTCGCCAATTTCCTTAAAATGGGGGTACTCATGAAATATCGTGCTGTTTTAGCGGGCCTGATGGCGGTATGCCTGTTCGCCTGTGTTTCCTACAACCATCTGCCGGAACATGTCCGTGTCGTGGAGTTTATCGTGCCGGGATGCGACTGAAAAGGCACGGCTCTGAGGGTAGGTTCTATCCTCAACGCAATAGAGGGAGTGCTTGAGGCCGAAGCAAATCCGGTCGATCACACGGCTACGGTCACATATGACACACTCAAAACAGATCCGGAGATCATGAAGGAGGCGCTGGCGAAAAATAATTTTCCGGCTGAGTCCATGCGCTTCCTCAAGTAGTGTCCATCCGGAAATACCGGATGGCACTAGTGGAGTTTCCAGATCGGAAATGAGGGATTTTGCCCAAGATCAAGGAAAACGAGGGGTTGCGCGGAGACGTACTGGAGTACGTCGCACAAG
>DSCZ01000546.1 GCA_011048855.1 Desulfobacteraceae bacterium
GGACCAATGTGTCCTATAGTCTCCAAGATAATTTAAAAGCCGGTTGAATTTATCTACAATCTTAATTATATTATTTATTAGGTTGACAGGTTACTACAATCAGGCGTAGTGCCGAAGAGCTCTCCCCCGGGTAAAACCGGGGGATCTCATCGATTATTTCTGGGGGTTGGTATGAAATACACCCTGGGTTTAGACCTTGGAATCGCATCCGTCGGGTGGTGCGTGATCAATTGGGATCCAAAAAGAATCGAAGACCTCGGTGTGCGTTTATTTGATAAGGCGGAGACACCAAAGGACGGAAGCTCTCTCGCCTTGCCCAGGCGGGAAGCTAGAAGTGCCCGCAGACGCCTCCGTCGTAAAAGACTGAGAATACAGGAGATCCGTAATTTGCTAGTGGATTCGGAAGTAATTTCAATGAATGAAATTGACAGTCTTTTTTCCAAGGCGCACGAAAAATCTCCATGGCAATTAAGATACGAAGCATTGGACAGAGCTTTGGAAGGAAATGAATTATCAAGGATTCTTATTCATCTGGCCAAACGAAGGGGATTCAAGTCTAATCGAAGGACTGAAAACGAGAATAAGAACTCTGATGAAGGGAAACTGTTGGCCGGGGTCAAGCTGACCGGCGACCTGTTGGAGTCGGGTGAGTATAGAACCATTGGCGAGATGGTATGGAAAGATCCTGAATTCGGGGAGCATATTCGGAACCGAAGGAGCTCATATCGCCATGCATTCCTTAGAAAAAATATTGAAGATGAGATAGCCACCATATTCTCCCGTCAGCGTGAGTTGGGCAGTTCAATATGCGGAAAGAATTTCGAAAAAAAGTACAAAGACATCTGGGGAAGGCAACGCCCATTCTCTGATCATGCGACTATAGAAAAGATGGTGGGGAAGTGTACTTTTGAACCCGATGAGAAAAGGGGCCCAAAGGCATCAGCGACATTCGAAAGATTCCAGATGTTGGAAAAGATCAATCGCATGAGAATTGGACGAAATTGGGATAAGCGGGAATTGACCACAGAGGAGAGAAATGAATGCATTAAGACGGCACTTGAGTTGAATAAGGTTTCATACACACAATTGCGTAAGCGGTTAAACCTCGATTCGGAAGATACATTCAATCTGGTCAACTATTCAAGGGCCAAGGGTGTTGACGACTCTGAAAAGGTCGTGTTTTTGGAATTGAAATATTTCCATACACTCAAGAAAGCAGTCCAGAAAAGATTGGGCAGGGAAAAATGGACAGAAATTGAGGTGGATGAAGAATTAATGAACAACATCGGTTATGGCGTGACTTTCATGAAAACCGACGAAGAGTTGAGCGAATTCCTGAAAGGGGAAGACGTTTCCAAAGAATGGATTGATGTCGCCCTTGATATGCCGTCAAAATTCTCAGGAGTGGGGCACCTTTCATTAAAAGCCATGCAAAAGATTATTCCTCACTTGAAAGCAGGTGAAAACTATACGGAAGCGTGTAGACTCGCTGGATATGAGAGTAAAGTTGCAGATAAAAAGAGTATGAAATTGCCAGCGATTCCAGCAGATGAAATCCGCAACCCCGTTGTTATCCGCGCGTTAAGTCAAGCGCGCAAGGTTGTGAACGCCGTGATTTCACGCTACGGTTCACCTTGTGCCATACATGTGGAAATGGCCCGCGAAATGACTTTGAGTTATACGGACCGTCTGAAACTTATTGGAAAACAGCGAAAAGACCGGGAACAGCGTGAGATTTCGGTCGAGAAAATACGTGAAATATATGGCTATGACTCGCCGAAAGGTGGCGATGTCCTGAAATTCCGCCTCTATAATGAACAATCCGGCAGGTGTGCATATAGCCTTAAGCCCATTGACCCCATGCGGGTTTTGGAAGATGGATATTGCGAAATCGATCATGTAATCCCCTTTAGCAGGAGTTACGACAACAGCTATTTCAACAAAGTACTGGTATTGACTGCGGAAAACCGCGATAAGAGCAATCGCATCCCGGCCGAATGGTTCGGCGCGGATGAGCAACGATGGCATGAATTTTCGGAAAAGATAAAATCCATGCATCTACCGTTCCCCAAATTGAATCGACTCTTAAGTAAAAAACTGTCACCGGATCATGTAAGAGAATTGAAAGAAAGAAACCTGAACGATACCAGGTACATTGCGCGTTTCATGAAGGAGTATATAAAAGAAAACATAGAGTTTCATCCCGAAGCTCCCGGAAAGCAGCACGTATTTACCATGAACGGATCCGTTACTGCGTTTTTACGGGCACGATGGGGATTAACAAAAGACCGCGAAGAAGGTCCATTTCATCATATTCTGGATGCCGCTGTCGTGGCTGCCGCAGATCGAGCTTGTATGATGAGGGTTGAGAGCTACTACAAATATCGTGAACTCAGGGATCATGAATCACAGAAAACGGTTACTGATATGACAACCGGGGAAGTGATCGCGATCGAAGAGATGGAAACAAGATTCCCCGAACCCTGGGAAGGTTTCCGGATCGAGTTGCTGGGAAGATTGTCGGCGGATCCCAAAGCGGAGATGCTGAACCAGAATCTTGAAACTTATTCATTGGATTATATCAACACCTTGAAGCCCGTTTTCCCCTCCGTCATGCCCAGGAGGCGTCATTCAGGCCAGGCCCATAAAGATACCATCCGTAGCGCGAAGCTCCTGAAAACCAAGGATAAAGTGACCTATGTGAAACGGCAACTTTCAAGTTTGACAAAAAGCGATGTCAAAACATTGGAGGAGATGAAAAAAACGCCTTTGTATGCAAGTGACCATCTTCTTTACGATGCGGTGCTGAAAGAGCTGAGGAAGTGGACGGATTCAAATATCAAACCAGACTGGGAATCATTCAGAAAACCGAAGGCGAACGGGGATCCGGGGCCAAAAGTTTTCGGAATTAAAATAGCTTCAAAAGAAGGAATATCCGGAATACCGATACGTAAAGGTATTGCGGGGCATGCCGAAATGGTCCGAGTGGATGTGTTTAGGAAGGATAAAGCC
>DSCZ01000174.1 GCA_011048855.1 Desulfobacteraceae bacterium
CTTTTTGCGAAAAAATATTTTTTCACTCCAACCGAAATCCTTGATAGACTTCAATCTGCGATAACGTGCTTCAGAGCTGGCCGGGGCGGCGGTTGCTTTTTTTGTGGCATTAACGGAAAATGTTTTTATAATGACAACCAAACGTCTGCAGTTCGTGCCCATCCGGAAATCCGGTGTGGAAACCAGGCCTAAGGAGACACGTGCCGGCCAGGGCGAAGGGGGCAGCTTTCAGCTATTCCTCTCCCTGGCCTTTTACCGTCAAGCCCGTCGGCCGGACGGGTTCTTGAATTTTCGAAATGAACTTTTGGAGGTTCGAAGAAATTGAATCCTTTTTATAAAAATCTCGCCCTGTGGCTTGTGATCAGCTTGATGATGGTGATGCTGTTTCAGGTCTTCAAGCAGCCCACTCAAACTAGTCTTTCGGTCAGCTACAGTGATTTTCTGCGTATGGTCGAAGATGGTGCGGTAAATCAGGTTACGATACAGGGGAACCACATCACCGGGAATTCTTCACGTGGACCTTTCAAAACCTATGCGCCCCGGGACCCGGAACTCGTTTCGCTGCTGATAGGCAAGGGGGTTCAGATTTCCGCCAAACCGGAGGAGGATTCGTCATGGTTTCACGTTTTTCTTTCATGGGTGCCCATGCTGTTGCTGATAGGTGTATGGATATTTTTTATGCGGCAGATGCAGGTGGGGGGCGGAAAGGCTCTTTCGTTCGGCAAAAGCAAAGCCAGGTTGATGAGCGATTCTCAGGAGAAGGTGACTTTCGACGATGTGGCCGGGGTTGAGGAGGCGAAGGAAGAACTTCACGAAATAGTGGAATTTCTTCGCGATCCCAAGCGATTTACCCGTCTGGGGGGCAGGATTCCTAAAGGCGTGCTGCTGGTGGGATCTCCCGGCACCGGTAAGACTCTCCTTGCCAGGGCGATCGCAGGTGAAGCCGATGTGCCTTTCTTCAGCATCAGTGGGTCGGATTTCGTCGAGATGTTTGTGGGGGTTGGAGCATCGCGGGTGAGGGACCTTTTTGTGCAGGGCAAGAAGCATGCTCCATGCATCGTTTTTATCGATGAGATAGATGCAGTGGGCCGTCACAGAGGGGCCGGACTCGGCGGTGGTCATGATGAACGGGAGCAGACTTTGAACCAACTGCTGGTGGAGATGGACGGTTTTGAATCCAACGAAGGCGTCATCCTGATTTCAGCCACCAACAGGCCCGATGTGCTCGATCCTGCGCTGTTGCGACCAGGCAGGTTCGACCGGCAGGTGGTGGTGCCCGCTCCCGATGTAAGGGGCAGGGAACAGATTGTTCGGGTTTATTTGAGAAAGAAGCAGGTCGCCGAGGATGTAGATCCTTCTGTGCTTGCGAGGGGTACTCCGGGATTTACCGGCGCCGACATCGAAAATATGGTGAACGAGGCCGCCTTGATGGCTGCACGCCGCGGAAAAGAGCAGGTCGAGATGGTGGATTTTGAGGATGCCAAAGACAAGGTTTTGATGGGAACCGAACGCAAAAGCATGATCATCAGCGACCAGGAAAAACACCTGACGGCCTACCATGAGGCAGGGCATGCGATAGTGGCGAAGTTGATCCCCGAGACCGACCCGATCCACAAAGTGACGATAATCCCTCGCGGAAGGGCGCTGGGGTTGACGCAGCAGCTTCCGGTGGACGAAAAGCACACCTACCCGAAGGATCATCTGCTCAACACGATTTCAATACTTATGGGAGGCAGGGCAGCCGAGGAAATCGTTCTTAACACCCAGACCACCGGTGCCGGAAACGATATTGAAAGGGGCACCGAACTGGCCCGAAAAATGGTGTGCAATTTCGGTATGAGCGACGAACTGGGTCCTTTGACCTTCGGCAAGAAGGACGAGCAGATTTTCCTCGGCAGAGAATTCAGCCAGCACAAGGACTACAGCGAATCAACTGCACGCAAGATAGACAACGAAGTGCTGAAGATAGTCAAAACCGCCTATGAACGGTCCGTCAGCCTGCTCACTGAGAATATCGAGACACTTCACAGGATGGCCCACGCGCTGCTCGAAAAGGAGACTCTGGACAGCAAAGCGATCGAAGAGATAATGAACAACCCGGAAGCGTTCGCCGACTGGAACAAGGAAGAGATGGAACCGGCGTGATGCCGTATAGCGACTCTGGGCTTTTTTTATGAACTTTACAATGAAATGGTCACATTTCAGCCTTGCCTTGAACAGAAGGACTCATGTTATGGGCGTGTTGAACGTCACGCCCGATTCCTTCTCCGACGGCGGCCTTTTTTATGCCCGGGAATCCGCTGTCGCCCGAGGTCTTGAAATGGCGAGGGAGGGCGCCGATATTATAGATGTCGGCGGCGAGTCCACCAGGCCTTTTTCGGGAGGTATTTCCCCGCGTGAGGAAATCGATCGGGTCGTTCCTGTCATCCGCGAACTGGCCGCCGGTCTTGAAATCCCGATCAGTATTGATACGACAAAGGCCGAGGTGGCACAGGCCGCACTGGAAGCCGGAGCGTCGATGATAAACGACATCAGCGCCCTGCGGTTCGATCCGGGTCTCGGAAGGGTGGCCGCCGCCGCCGGCGTACCGGTGGTTTTGATGCATATGCAGGGTACTCCGGAAACGATGCAGAAGGCCCCGTACTATGAAAACCTGCTGCAGGAGATCAAACTTTTCCTCCAGGAGGCGGTGGAGCGCTCGGTGTCCGCAGGTATTTCAGAAGACCTCCTGATCCTGGATCCTGGAATCGGTTTCGGCAAGACCTTCGAACATAATCTTGGCATCATCAATCGATTCAACGAACTTGGCGGTCTGGGTAAACCTCTGCTGGTCGGGCCTTCCCGGAAATCATTTGTCGGGCGGATCCTGGACGTGGAGCCTTCGGGGAGGGTGATTGGGAGCATAGCCGCTGCGGTTGCCTGCATACTCAAAGGAGCACGTATCGTAAGGATGCATGATGTTGCGGCGACAGTCGAGGCTGTTCGGGTGATTGACGCGGTGATGC
>DSCZ01000532.1 GCA_011048855.1 Desulfobacteraceae bacterium
CTGCAGGGATTCCTTTTTGTTTGCAACATAACCGTCCAGGGAATCCGTGATTTGGTGGAGTTCTCGATGGATCAGCTCCGCGAGGCCGTAATTCAGGGTGAATGTCCCGACATCTCCCGTAGCCGTGCCCATATAGCGGATCACCAGCCCCTCCGCGCTCCCGGATTTTCCCGTCAGGTATCCCCCACTGCCGGAGGCGTCCCCAGGCTCTACAAAATAACCTTCAAGAGGATCGGTGCCGTCAATGTGGATGTTATAGGTCCCCTCTTGGGTATCAATACCATGACGGAGATAACTCACGTCTCCGTTTGTGGATGTGTAGTTGGCCACAAAGAGGTTCATGACATCTTCAAAATTTGTCTCCAGATAGCCCTGCAGGGTGCTGTCATCAATGCTCAACGTGCGGTCGGTGCCGATCTTTATACCGATGAGACCCAGGGTGGAGAACGCATCCGAGGCGCCGGAAACCTGCCTTGTTACAATACTTGTCAATTTCGAGCGAATAGCTCGAAGGGTGCTGTCGCCGAAAAGGGGGCCTCCAGCCTTTCCATCCTCCGCATCATAGGAGAATTGTTTATTGACGGCCTTGATTACCTTGTTATAGGAATCGACGAATTCTCCAATCGCTTCCTTTACGGCCTCATAGTCTCTTCCCACCGTCAGGGTCAGCGTTGTATCGGGGTCTGCCTGCTTGAGGTCCAGGGTGACACCTGAAATTACATCAGCGATCGTGTTGGATTCGGAGGTCACGGTAAATCCGTCTACGCTTATCACGGCATCCGCCCCGGCCTGTACCTGTACGAATTCAAGTGCCCCAAGCAGATCTTCAGCTCCGCCGTTCGAAAGACTCATCCCAGAGGACCCTTCCGATTCACTGGTCAGGATGAGCCTGTATCCGTTATCTCCGTAATTTACTACTGAGGCCCTGACCCCCGATGTCTCCGTGCCCGTATTGACGGCATTGATTTTGTCTCTCAGATTCAAGAGTGTGTCGGTGCTCTCAACCGAAACGCTCTGTCCGCCGATTACCAGGTCACCCGAGAGGCCGAGCGCTTCATCTTGGCTCGTGAAACTTCTGGTCGCGAGCTTCTCTGCGGCCGCAAGAGACTGGACAACAACGGTATAGGTCCCGGGTGCGGCGTCTGTACCGGCTGAAGCCGAAAGGATATCTTCTGCCTCAGTCGATGAATTTGAGGCCAATGAAGTGACATGGAGGTTGAAATCAGAGGCCCTGTCCAAGTCCTCTGCCTCTTCCATGAAGGACAGGAGCAGGGTGTTGATCTCCTGCCAGGCGCTCATCTTATCCTGGTAACGGGTCTTCTCCTTTTCCAGGAGCTCAACCTTTGACTGTTCAGCCTTTTTCAGTTGATCGATGAGGCTCATCCAGTCGACACCTGAAGATACGCCACTAACGCTGATGGCTGACATTATGTTTCTCCTTGCTGAGTGCCTATGAAGAGCGGAAAAATATTCCGTACTTCAATTGATGCATCGGAAATTTTGCACCGAAACTTTAGGAAATAGGGGTGCTCACAGAGATGTGTGCAAAGGGTTTGCCAAAAGACACGAGTAACAAAAAACCCCGCCCGGGTGAACCCGGAGGCGGGGCTTATCTTGGCGTTAAGGTTGATGTTGGATCGGCGGCCAACAAGGTGGCGCCTTGTTAAATCCTTTACCTGATCCTCTACCCGAACAGGGACAGAATGTTCTGGGGCGCCATATTGGCCTGGGCCAGCATGGCGGTTCCGGCCTGGACCATGATCTGGTTCTTGGTAAAGGTGACCATCTCATAGGCCATGTCCGCGTCACGGATCGTGGATTCGGAGGCGGAGATGTTCTCGATTGAAATGGCCAGGTTGGAGGCCGCATACTCCAATCGGCTCTGGACCGCACCGACGTCACCAAGACCTTTTCCTGCCTCGGTTATGGCATCGGTAATAGTTGTCAGGGCAGACTGGGCACCTTCGGTAGAATTTAATGCGATAGTAGCGACTCCAAGTGAACCTGTCGTAAAATTGATGGATCCAAGGTCCACCTTTATTTGGGCACTTGCGCTGTTTTCCGATCCGATCTGAAAGGTCATCGTACTTGCTGTGCCGTCGATCAGTTCCCCGGTATTGTATTTTGTATCCAGCGCAATCCGATTGATTTCATTGAGAAGCTGTGAGGCCTCAGAGTGCAGTGCGTCCTTCCCTGCTTGGTCCGTATTGTCGGAAGCGGCGGAGACGGCAAGCTCTTTCAGTCTCTCCAGGATCCCCTCGATCTGGTTCATGGCACCCTCTGCCTGCTGGAGCATGGACGTGGCCTGGGAGGCATTCTGCTGGGCCATCCTGAGGCCCCGGACTTGTGCCCTGAACTGGTTGGCGATCTGGAGACCGGCCACGTCGTCCTTGGCATTGTTGATCCTCAGGCCCGATGACAATTTCCCGATCGATTTGGTCAACTGTGAATCCGTGGCCGCCAGGTTCCTGTGGGCCGTATAAGCCGTTATATTGTTGTTAATCCTAAGTCCCATAATGTAATCCTCCTTGAAGTGGTTTTTATTGGGCATCCTTGCCCGTTAGTTTGAAATAACGAAACCCAATGCAATGACTTTGGAAAATCCCTTAATCTCCTTTCATTATGATTTCGGCGTTCAATTTTCTCATCGGAGGCAAGTGGTGAAAACTTGAGAATATTTTTGGGTTAGGTTATTTTTCTAATTATTTCAGATAGATTTAGGATGGTGGGATGGGAATGCCTGCGTCATCTAAAAATGCTTGGGTGTGCAGGAAAAGTGAGTTGGTTTCCATCCAGAAATACATGATTTCTGGATGGAGCGGTCTGCTATCGGCATTCGGCCCTCAACCTAATACCTTGTCTTTGCATAGCTTTTGCTGATAGCTGATCGCTGAGGGCTGTTAGCGCGAATCCGGGAATGCTCATTTCCGGATTGTGATCGCCGGAGTCAAAATACCCAAAAATCAACGGATAAAAATACCCACCAGATGAATAAGGTCATAGA
>DSCZ01000534.1 GCA_011048855.1 Desulfobacteraceae bacterium
AACATCGCGGATAGCAATCCGCTCGTGCAGAACATGAAGGCGAAATTTCAGTCAGCGGTGCAGGAGTGTCGAAACGAAGTTTTGACAAATGGAGCTTACGCCTTTTGTGACCACGCTGGCTGCAGGGTTGCATCGACGACTGCTTTTATCATATTATATAACCATAAACCAACAACCATAAAAACCCCGATCAGCCGCAGGAGCACCAGATGGTTGAAAAAAAAGACACTGGAATGGAATCGTTGAATTTCTCTGAAGAAATGGTCGACGACTTCAAGTACACCCGTCCCGGATCCCGCCGCCCACGAGCATCCGTGCCCGCCGGTTTTCCGATCAAATGGATTCTCATCGCCGCAGCGGCATTTCTGTTCCTGGTTGTAATCTCTGTCAAACTGTTCGGCGGCGGAGCAAAAATCTCCAGCGAGGAATTCGACGCTTTGCGTTCGTCGGTTGCAGGCATCGAGCACCAACTTGAGCAAATGGAAAGCATTTTCGAACGTGTCACCCTCCTCGAACGCCAGGATGAAGAGATCAGGGATTCTATAAGTAATATGAGTGAGACCCTGGGGACCGTGTCCCAGAGACTGGCTTCCCTCACCCAGAAATTCGAGTCTTCACAGAAAAAGCCCCCGGCACCGGCAAGCTCCACCGGGACTCCACCCGCCGCAGGGAGTACCGTTCATGAAGTCAAAGCCGGAGAGACGCTCTATTCAATTGCTGGAAAATACAATATGAGCGTCAATGATCTTCTCCGATTGAACAAGCTGGGTAGTAATTCGACAATCCATCCCGGACAAAAACTCGTCGTTGACAGGTGATCCCATCGCGGAATCGACGGTTCGGGCATTCTGTTAAACAAGAAAACATGCCGGGAGATTACAATGGGCAGGTCCACCCATATAACCGACGAGATCTTTCAAATCGGCGGAGGCACTCTCACTTCATTTGAAGACGCCGCAGTATACCTCGTAAATTTCGGGGGCTACGCTGCGGTGATCGATGCCGGTTGCGGCCACACGACCGACAGGTTGCTTGACAATATACAATCCTGCGGCGTGGATCGCCGGCAGATCGTTTATTTGCTGCTTACCCATTGCCATTATGACCATACCGGCGGGGCAGCCACTTTGAAACAGGTTACGGAATGCCGGATCGTCGCTCATTATCTGGATGCCGTCTTTTTAGAAGCAGGTGACAACATAGTGACCGCCGCCTCGTGGTATAACGCGTCTCTGACGCCTGCCGCAGTCGACAGACGGCTGACTCTCACACGGGAACACATAGTGCTCGGCGACCGGGTGATAGAGGCGATTCATATACCGGGCCATTCACCCGGCTCGGTGGCATACCTCACGGAATCCCAGGGGCTGAAGGTGCTTTTCGGGCAGGATGTGCACGGCCCGCTTGCCGAAACTCTCCTTTCAAACCAAAAGCACTACTTTCAATCCCTCGAACTCCTTGCCTCCCTCGAAGCCGACATCCTCTGCGAAGGGCATTACGGCGTCTATATGGGCAGGGAGGAAGTCGACCGGTTCATACGTTCGTTTCTCCCCGAAGAGGATAAAAATGCGTAACAGGCTGTTTTCAATCCCGAAGCCGTTCGGCATAATTGCGGCGGTTTTAATCGTCATCGTAACACTATTCACTTCAACCTGTCCCTGCACTGCGTCGCTGCGGCGCAATGCTGTGGTTGATGCAGTGGAAAAGGTCAGCCCTGCGGTGGTCAATATCAGCACCACGGTAAAAGAAACGGTGGACATGAATTTTCCCTTCTCCGGCCACGATTTCTTCAAGGATTTTTTTCCCGAACTTTTCCGGCGGGAATACACCCGTTCAGGTCTGGGCTCGGGTGTCATCATAGACGGAGCGGCCGGCCACATCGTCACGAACCATCATGTAATTGCAAAAGCGAACGTGATAAAGGTGACGACGGCGGATAAACGAGAATTCGAAGGCCGTCTGCTGGGGTCGGATCCCCGCAGCGATGTTGCGATCATCAAGGTGGACTGCAACGACCCGTTGCCCGAGGCGGCGATGGGCAGGTCCGACGACCTGATGATAGGGGAAACGGTTATTGCCATAGGCAGCCCGTTCGGTCTGACACATACGGTGACCACGGGGGTGGTCAGCGCCGTCGGCCGGTCGGTCCGGGGCAATGGAGGAATTTACCGCAATTTCATTCAAACCGACGCCTCCATCAACCCCGGCAACAGCGGCGGACCGCTTATTACGATCGACGGCGGACTCGTCGGAATAAACACCGCTATATACCAAAAGGCCCAGGGGATTGGTTTTGCGATACCGATCGACAAAGTGGCCAAAATCGTCCGGGAACTGGTCGAACGAGGGGAAGTAAGGTTAGCATGGCTGGGCCTTGAGACCCAGGACCTGACCCCGCCTCTTCGTTCCTATTTCGGTTATCCGGACGGCGCCCGGGGGGCGCTTATTGGAGACGTGGTCGAAAAGAGTCCGGCCGCCGGAGCCGGTATCCGCCGCGGGGACATCCTGACCGCATTGAACGACCACTACATTTCGGACGCCCAGGGCTACCGGGATGCTCTCGCCGAATTCGTCCCGGGAGAAACGCTTAAGCTCAGGCTTTTCCGGAACAAAAAGCATTATGATGTATCGGTGACCACAGCCGCCTTTCCCGAAGACCAGGCACTGAGTCTTCTGGACCGTAGACTGGGCCTTAAGGTGAAAGAGCCGCATGAAAACCAGCGGGGCATTCAGGGCGTGGTCATCGAAACGGTCAGACAGGGGTCCGAATCCTCAAAAGCCGGGATACGCCCCGGCGATATGATCATCGAAGTTGAAGGGACCGGAGTCACCGGCATCGAAAAACTCGAGAGCATCCTGGCGCGTTCACATCACCTGAATTCGATCAGCCTGGTGATACGGCGAGGGCCCTATGCATATTCCCTTACGCTTCCCTTTTAAACGAGCCGCTGTGTCTTCGACCGAAACCGGCATCCATTTTTTCTGAATAAATCAGCATTAATC
>DSCZ01000262.1 GCA_011048855.1 Desulfobacteraceae bacterium
ACTATTGACAACTTTCTCCTTTTTCTGCCGAAGGCCGCTAAGAACAATCACCAGACTGGGCAGGGAGGGTGTAGGGTAATTTCCACTCTTTTTTGTCCGATTTTTCTTGAGCCAGAGCAGGTAGGTGTAAAACACATAATGATGCTAAATTTGTTCGGTATATATGGGAGATTAACTCTTCGAAACTAGGTGCTCATAAAAAATGGAAAATGTTTAGCCATGGGGGGGATCATCGGAAATGGTATGGAAATCGTGATCGTATATTTAATTGGACTGACGATGCAAAAAATATGTATGCCGCATTGGGTGGTTTAAGTCGCAAAAATTATTGGAACAAAGAGGGAATTACTTGGTCAGATATAACTTCTAAAAAAACAGGATTTCGTTATAAGCTGAGTGATTCAGAAAACAGCTCTCTTTCTCCTGCTATTATTCCAAACGATAATGATTGTTTATATGCTATATTAGCATTTCTTAACTCTAAATGTAGCCATGAATTTTTAAAAATTATTAATACAAGCTTTCATACTAATCCAGGTGATATCTTAAAAGTACCATATATATGTATTCATACAAAAGAAAACTGTGCCAAAAAGGCTGTTATAAATTGCAAAATTGACTGGGACTCCTACGAAACCTCCTGGGACTTCACCAACCTGCCCTTAATTCAAGCGGCTCGGGGCCGACATCTGGTTAACAGTGAAGAAAACGTCCACAACAAACTAGCCACTAGCCACTGGCCACTAGCCACTCCCCTTCCAATCTCTTACGCCAAACTGCGCACTTATTGGCGCGAAATGACGCTGGAAACGCAACGGCTTGAAGAAGAAAACAACCGCATCTTCATCGAAGCCTACGGTTTGCAGGATGAGCTCACGCCTGAAGTCCCCCTGAACGAAATCACGCTGACGTGTAATCCGCACTATCGCTACGGATTAAGTGGCCAGTGGCTAGTGGCTAGTGACCAGGAAAAAGAGGTTGAACTGGAAAAACGGTTGTATGAAGACACGATGAAGGAGCTGGTTTCTTATGCTGTCGGCTGCATGATGGGACGGTATTCCCTCGACATGTCCGGTCTCGTTCTCGCGAACCAGGGAGAGACGATTGCGGACTTCGTAGGTAAAGTGGCCAGTGGCCGAGAACTAGTGGCTAGTGGCCAGTGGCCAGTGGCTAGTAATCAAAAGATAGTGGTCAGGGGTCAGGGGCTAGTGGCTAATAACCATGGAGACAAAGATGAGCGTGAGGCATTACAAGGATCTGATTGTCTGGCAGAAGGCCATGGATTTGGTAACGATGGTCTACCAGGCAACCAAGGAGTTTCCAAAAGAGGAACTTTACGGACTGACGAATCAGGTGCGACGGGCGGCGGTATCGATTCCATCGAACATTGCAGAGGGGCAAGCTCGACAATCAGCGGCGGAGTTCAAAAACTTTCTGTCGATAGCGAGGGGATCCCTCGCGGAAGTGGAAACCCAACTGCTCATAGCGACTCGATTGAACTACCTGACACAGAAAAAACTGACCTTGATCATGGAGGTTCACCAGGAAATCAGCAAAATAATTCCCGCCTTGATGGCAAAACTGCCCACCGCCCACTAGCCACTAGCCACTTATCTTTTCTTCCTGACGAAGACGGCATCCTTCCTGTCACCGAATTCGACTGGTTTCCCGACGATGCAGCCAACCGCTTCATCCACTTCATTTCGGTTGTATGGCCCAGGGAATATCTTGAAGAAAACCTGAAATTCATAGCCGAAGCCCTCGGCCCCAATCGCAGCGAATCTTCCCGGGAGACGATCCGGCGGTATTTTGTAACCGGCTTTTATAAACATCACATGACGATGTACAAAAAAAGACCCATCTATTGGCTCTTTTCAACCGGGAAGGAGCGGGCCTTTCAATGTCTTGTGTACCTCCACCGGTATAACGAAGGCACCCTTTCCCGGATGCGCACTGAATACGTCATTCCACTTCAGGGAAAAATCAATGCCAGGATCGATCAGCTGAAAGACGACATCGCCGCCGCCGCATCGACATCCCACAAAAAGAAGCTGGAAAAGGAGCGCGAAAAACTTGTAAAACAGCAGGCGGAACTTCTTTCCTTCGACGAGAAACTGCGTCACTATGCCGACAGGCGCATCAGCCTGGATCTGGATGACGGCGTCAAGGTGAACTACGGCAAATTCGGAGATTTATTGGCTGAGGTCAAAGCTGTGACAGGAGAAAAGAAGGCGTGATTGAGGAGGGATGATATGAATAAAATACCGCTTTCCGCCAATCAATCGAAAGCCTTGCACGTGATCAAAAAACGAGTGATGGATCTCTTCGATGTTGTGGATTTCGTATTGTTCGGTTCGGTTGCGCGTGGGGAAGCGGACGAAGAATCGGACCTGGACCTGATGATCGTGGTTTCGCAACCGCTCTCTCGCTCAAAGCGTCATGAAATCACGGACATAGTTTTTGAGGTCAACCTTGAATTCGGCACTAATTTCAGCACATTGGTTGTGGATCAGGAATCCTGGGATACCGGAATGCTCTCGGTGCTACCGCTTAAGGATGAAATCATCAGAGATGGGATACGCTTATGATCACTGGCAAGCAACAAAACGCTGTTATTCAGTACTGGTATGAAAAGGCGCAGGAAAGTCTAGCCTCCGCCAAACGCGAGTTCGAAGCAGAATCTCTGACTTTTGCGATGAACCGGATTTACTACGCGGCCTTTTATGCGGTTTCGGCTCTGTTGATGTCTCACAACCTGTCTTTCAAAAAACATTCCGGGGTTCGTGCCGCTTTTCATCAAAAATTTGTCAAGAGCGGACCCATCGAGACAAAATGGGGCAAATTCTATGATCGGCTTTTCGAAGATCGGCAGGAAGGAGACTATGTGGTGTTCATTTCTTTTGACAAAGCTTACGTGAAAGGCCAATTGACCGAATGTGCGCTGTTCCTGGAACGCCTTCGACCTTTGATCTTCTCTACTCTTTCTGCCTTTGATGGTTAA
>DSCZ01000171.1 GCA_011048855.1 Desulfobacteraceae bacterium
GCTGACCCACGGGGGAATGTCTTTCGGCGCGGGGGCCATCGCCGCAGAGAAGTTCGGAGCGGCGGAAATAGTTGATGCACGGCCCGGGGCGGCCGGGAGCATCCGGAATGTATACAAAAACCACCCCCACATAGAGAGGATCCTGCCCGCCGTCGGTTACGGCGACGCCCAGATCAGGGACCTGGAAGAAACCGTCAACAACACGCCGTGCGACCTGGTGGTGTTCGCAACCCCGATAAACCTTGCAAGCATCCTTCGAACAGCAAAGCCCATGGTCAGGGCCCGCTACGAGTACCGGGATGCCGGCGCTCCAACGCTCTGCGAGGTCATCATAAAAAGGCTGCCCGCCCTTTTTAGTCATTCCGGACAAGTGAAGCGCGATCCCCGTTTTTATCGGGATAAACCTCCATCCAGTCTTTCCGAGTAGTTACAGAAAACCTGGACTTTTTTGAAAAATCCCGCAGATGATCTTCGGATGACGTTCGTGCGACGCCGGCTGATTCACTTGGCAAGGATGGCAAACGCCTCTGCAAGCTTTTCCATGCTTTCAAGTTTTTTTTGAAGTATTTTATATACTTGATCCAGGTCAAGCCTGAAATAATCATGAACAAGAATGTTCCGAAAGCCTGCCATTCCCTCCATCTCTCTCAAAAGTGACTCGGAAATAACTCCTTCATCGGCTAGAATTTCGAATATCTCCGAATACGTGTCGGGTTTCTTTAAGCCCAAGTCGGCGATAATGTGAGTGCCAATGTCCAGAAGGCTTTCAATAGAAAGATGAAGGTAACGCTCGGCAGTCGCATGAAGATAGACATCCTTCTTGAAAGTCTCAAGGCCGAATTCCCGGATTGACTTGAGTGTCTTGATATAATGACGGAGTCTCTCAAGTCGTGCGGCTATTAGATCTTTGCGGACCAAAAGCGTTCCCCTTTCCGATACTTTCAGCCAGCGCTGCACGATGCATCTCTCGAAGACGGGCGGTGTCAAGATATTCAGCAATGACTTTCGCCTCGAACGGAATGCGCCTGGAAGGCTCGTCCTTGAGAATCCTGCCGTATTTAATGACTTCATACCTGAGCAACGGCGGCGCTTCATTCAGGATCACCAGGTCAACTTTGTCAGTTTTCAGCACTTTTGCGAGTTTTTCCATGAGCTTGAGCCGGTATGTCCAGGAATTTACCCGTCGATCGATATAGACTGCGACGTCCAGATCACTAAGCGGACCAGACCGCTGAGTAGCATAGGAGCCGAAAAGGTAAGCGAATTTCACATTCTTTTCCTTTTGGAGAAATTGAACGATAGATGTAAATTCTTCCATTTTTCGGGTTATGCTATCTTGCGCGCTCGATATCGCGTTAGCAGTTTCGGAAGGAGGAACACGCTCGTCGAAAGGAAGACCTTTGTGCGCAATGATCTGTCTATAGAACATCTCATGAGCCGTAGATATGGGAATCCCCAGCTCTTTGAGAATGTTCTCCGCCTTTCGCTTGACTTCGGAGGTGAACCTGACGTTAGTCATCGCGGTCCGTGTCATAATCCTTTTTTATGGTTCTCTCATTCGTATTGTATGATGATATAGAATTCTCTCAGCCTGTCAAGAAATCTAGGCCTTTGAAACCGCGGCCTAAATCGTAATCGTCCCTTCCAGGTAAAGTGCAGCCTTGCCGGAAATTCGGACGCGATCGTCGACAAGACGGCAAAGCAACTCTCCGCCGCGTTTCGAAACCTGCCGGGCATGGAGAGATTTTTTTTCCAGAACCCCTGCCCAGTAAGGGATCAGGACGCAATGCGCGGAACCCGTGACCGGATCTTCCGGCACGCCCACGCGGGGCGCGAAAAATCGCGACACGAAATCGCATTCATCACCACGTGCGGTGACGATAACGCCCCGGCAATCCATCTGTTCCAACACAGCAAAATCCGGCTGAACCTGCACCACTGCTTTTTCTTTGTCGAAAACCACCATCAAATCTTCTTCCGAGCCATACACCTTTTCGGGTGAAACCCCCAGGGCACGGCTGAGTCCCTCGGGAGCGGTTTGGGCGTATGCAGGCCGTGCCGGGAAGTCCATTTCAAAGACGTCGTCCTTCCTTGTGACCGTAAGCACGCCACTCCTGCGGGTCTGAAATCGGATTGTATCCTGGTTCCATTTCAGACAAACAAACTGGACAAATGCCGTTGCAAGGGTTGCATGCCCGCAGAGATCAACTTCAGTTGTCGGGGTAAACCACCTTAGTTCGAAATCATCCTTGTTTTGAACAAGGAAAGCTGTCTCAGACAAATTATTTTCCGCTGCTATCGATTGCAGGCCGCTGTCATCAAGCCACCCATCAAGGATACAGACGGCCGCAGGGTTCCCTGAAAAAACAGACGAAGTAAACGCGTCAACCTGGTAAATCGGAATTTTCATAATTTTCTCCTAAAAATGTCGAACAATTCTATACCATGCCAAAGAAATTACGGGATGATCCGCCGGCATATCCATTACTCGTCTCGAATCGCGGAAACGTTTAGAAAAACGTCTTAAAAAGAATACGGCGATTAAACCTTACGATCAACTCCTTAATTGATTCTCCACGGAGCCCAAACTCCGCCCTCCCCACACACACTTGTGTCTGGGAATGACGATATAGGCCATTTTTGGACCTCCAACGTGACTTGCTATTTCTGACGGTTTTTTCAAGATCAATTCTCTCATCGGTGACCCCTCGCCCCGAGGGCACCGGTGGTTCACCACTTACACCACCGCGCAGCGGTGCCACCAACACCAACACGCGCCGCAGGCGCTATGCCGATGAGTATCCGCCCTACGCTGTTCTCGCCTTTCTCTGCGCCCCTGGTAATATGAAAAACGGACGACCGTGGTATAATATTGGAACTAACAAAAAAACCCACCACAAAGGAGGTCGTCCAATGAGAAAGATAGCATATTTGGGCATGGATGCACATGCAAGCC
>DSCZ01000539.1 GCA_011048855.1 Desulfobacteraceae bacterium
ATTTGTTTCGGGAATGTCAATCGCAGGCGCAAAGAAAACCGCGCCGGGAAAGGACGCGGCCGCGGGAGGAAGCCCGTCCGATCGAACCCGATCCGGGAATCCGGCTCGGCGGCATTTCAGTTCTTGACAATGTTTGAAATGATGCCTATCTTCTTTTCGTGATTTGACTTCTTTGATTTTGCATCGATTCTTTCTTTTATTTTCAACGCACGGGCAGCTCGACGCTGCCGGGGAGGCGGTTTGATTTCAGGCCTCAATGATCTGTTCGATTCTTCAAGTTTGTTTGAGTTTAAAACTGGGCATGAGGGCTTGTTTTTTTGTCTGAAGATATTGGGGTTGGGGTTTATAAATTGACCAGAAGAAAATGGATGTTTATGAGGTGATTAATGATTATAGCGCATACACCTAATCATCTTCTTAAGGATCATCTTATCGCGACAGCGGAAAAAGCCCGTCAATTTTCCCGAGAGTTTTCTGCTGAGGAATGGGGGTATCTGGCAGGTTTGTTGCATGATCTGGGAAAATATAGTTCTGAATTCCAAGAGTATCTTCACAATCAAGACGAAGCTTGCGCCGAGAGTCAGCCAGGCCGGATAGATCATTCAACTGCTGGCGCGCAATACGCAGTGAATGTTATTCCTTTAGTGGGGCACTTACTGGCTTATGTAATCGCTGGCCATCACTCTGGCTTGTTGGACGGCCGGGCGGAAGGTGCGTGTCAAGAAGCGCGACTCGCTAAACAAATCTATCCATTGAAACATGGGCTCCAAGAACTTCCAGATGTCTCAAAACCAGAATTACCAGCCCTTATCCGCATGGCTCTTGGACAAAAGGATTCTTTCAGGGTGGCGTTCTTCATACGTATGATTTTCTCGTGTCTTGTGGATGCCGATTTCCTTGATACAGAACGTTTCATGGACAGCGATAAATACGCTGCACGTGGCCGGTATCCAGAAATTAAGGATTTCGTAGGGCCATTCTACAAATCGTTGATGACCTTGGAAAAATCCGCGCCGGAAACAACTGTTAACCGCAAACGCCGAGAAGTGCGGGAAGCGTGTGAGAAAGCAGCCGACGAGACACCCGGTTTCTTTTCGTTAACGGTTCCTACCGGCGGAGGAAAAACTTTGGCATCACTGTTGTTTGCGCTTCGCCATGCGGCAAAATACAATCTTCACCGTATCATTTATGTTGTACCGTTCACCAATATCATCGAGCAGAATGCCGATGTATTCCGCCGATACCTTGACCCAAATGTCGTTCTTGAACATCATTGCAATATAGATTCGGAAAAAGAGACGCTAGCAGCCCGGCTTGCCTCGGAGAATTGGGACGCGCCGCTGATTGTCACGACGTCTGTGCAGTTTTACGAATCCTTGTTCGCAAACCGAACATCCCGATGTCGAAAGCTTCATCGGCTAGCAAGCAGCATCATCATTTTGGACGAGGCGCAAACGTTGCCCGTGGATTATCTGAAACCATGTCTGAGTGCGCTTAAAGAATTGCAGGCAAATTACCGTTCGACAATCGTCCTCTGCACCGCCACGCAACCGGAGATTAGAAAAAGGCCGGAATTCGAGATTGGTTTAGAAGGGGTCCGAGAAATAATTGCAGAACCCAAATCTTTATACCATTCTTTACGGCGCGTCGCGGTTGAAGATATAGGCCAACTGAGTGATGAGGGCCTTGTTTCACGTATGCTGAACGAGGAACGCGTACTTTGCATAGTCAACACAACCAAGCACGCCCGTCTGGTTTTTGAAAAACTGGGGCCAAACCGCGGTCATTTTCACTTGAGCGCACGGATATGTCCCGAACACCGGAGATTACGCCTCTGGCAGATACGCCGCACCTTGAAAAACAGCGGCATCTGCCGCGTGATCAGCACACAAGTGGTTGAGGCCGGAGTGGATATTGATTTCCCCGTCGTATATCGAGCGCTGGCCGGACTCGATTCCATCGCTCAGGCCGCAGGTCGCTGTAACCGGAATGGTCTGCTACCCACGGGACGCACGTTTGTTTTCCAAACCGAACATGCAACGGCCAACCGTTACTTCGCCGATACCGCCCAGTGCGCCGCTCAGGTCATGGAAAAGCACAAGAACGATCTACTTGCGCTCAGTGCGATTGAGCATTTTTTTCGTCTTTACTATTGGGATCAAAAAATCCGATGGGACGCTCATGGTATCCTCGACCATTTCAGGCTTGTTCAGGATAATGAGTTTCCTTTCGACTTCGACTTTGCGACAGTCGGACGCGAGTTTCATCTTATTGACGATAAAGCACAATGCGCGGTTATCATACCGTGGGGCAGAAGAGGGCGGAAACTCTGTGAGCGTCTTCGCGCCATGCCCGCTCCGACACGCGAAATATTGCGCCAGGCGCAGCGATATATTGTTCAGGTTCACCGCCGGGTTTGGAACGATCATGCTGGCCGGGACATCAAACTGATTTCCGACCGTCTCGGTATTCTGGATGATCCCAAAACCTATTATAGACCTGATACTGGCTTGAACTTGGAAACAACGGGTCCGGGTTTTTACATGGCATGAGAAAGGAGGACCGATGGCATACGGAGTAAAACTGCTGGTTTGGGGCGATTTCGCCTCGTTCAATCGGCCGGAGATGAAAGTCGAGCGCGTCACCTACGACGTCATCACGCCCAGCGCGGCGCGTGGTATTCTGGAAGCGATCTACTGGAAGCCCGAAATGCGCTGGGTCGTGGATCGGTTGAGGGTGCTGAATCCGATCCGGTTCACGCACGTGCGGCGTAACGAAATCAAGGGCGTCATCCCAGTCAAAGGTGCGATTTCAGCAGCGATGAAAGGAGAACCAGTTGAAGTCGGTATCGCCGTTGAAGAAAATCGACAGCAGCGTGCCGCCATGATTATGCGCGATGTGCGTTACGGCATCGAGGCCCATGTCGAAGTAAGGAAGTACGAGGGACCGGAGGAC
>DSCZ01000525.1 GCA_011048855.1 Desulfobacteraceae bacterium
GGGAAATGGAAGATATGGGGATCATGTAGAAGCCCGCGGCATATAACGAAAAGGGCACGGCGTCCCGTGCCCCTGTTCTACGAAAAGAGTAATACTGCTTCGGAAAGTAACAGGGACCTGAATTCAGCCTTGAACATCAATACGCCGCGTCGGCATATTCAACCCAGCCACCCACCTTAATTAGATCTTTTTCAAATTGTGTAATATGAAATGCAATTATCTTTTTTTCTTCTTCGCTGGAGAAAATAAATTTCATTGCATCTATATCAGTTTTAACTTCTACACGTTTACCGAAGAAATGGGAGAAAAGGTATTCACATTCTTCGGGAGATATTTCCACCGCCATCATACCGCAATTGAACATATTCTGACGAAATATCCTGCTAAAGCTCGTTGCGATAACGATATTTATCCTCCTGGCTTCAATAGCCCAGGGAGCGTGCTCCCGTGATGAGCCACACCCAAAATTATCCCGGCTTAGAATGACGCTTTTTCCGTCTATATCCGTTGCCGGGTCGAATCCTTCCAGGTCAAGATCTTCGAGCAGATGGGGCCCCAGCGTTTCTCTGGTAATTTCAGTAAGGTATTTCGCGGGAATAATCTCGTCGGTGTTTATGTCGCTTCGATCCAAAAACAGGATTTCTCCTGAAAAACTTTTCATCGTTTTCCCCCTGATTGGACAACTCACCGTTCATATAAAAAGGAGTTCGTAATGCGGCCCGCTACGGCCGTTGCAGCGGCGCTGGCCGGACTCATCAGGTGAACCATTCCACCCTTACCCATACGTCCGTTAAAATTCCGGTTTGTGGTCGAAGCACACACCTCTCCTTCTGCCAGAACACCATTGCTCATTCCCAGGCAGGCCCCGCAAGTCGGATTGGTTACACAAAAGCCGGCATCCATGAATATGTCTATCAGTCCCTCCTTGAGAGCTTCACGATAAACCTTCGGCGTGGCAGGGGAAAGTATCCCGCGAACAGTTGAAGCAACTCTTTCGCCTTTTAGAACCTGGGCGGCCACACGCAGATCTTCCAGCCGCCCGTTGGTGCAGGACCCTATATACACCTGGTCGATTCTGGTTTCGGGAAAATCTGCGATAGGTTTCACCTGGTCCGGTTTGTAGCCGAAGGTGCTCAGGGGCACCACATCGCCCGCCTCCAGGGCGATGATCTCGCTGTATTCGGCGTCTGGATCGGGCAAATAGCCGCTGTAGTCCTTCAAAGCCTCTTCCGGGGATGAATAATCGCCTTTAATGAACGGCCACAAATACTTCACGGTGGTCACGTCGGGCATGCAGATTCCACTGGTGGCACCTGCCTCCACCGCCATGTTGCTTAAGGTCATACGGCTTTCCATTGCCATGGCGTCGATAGCATCCCCATGAAATTCGATAACCTTATCCGTCGCCCCGCCCACGCCTATGCTCCCGATAATGTGCAGAATCAGGTCCTTGGCATAGACACCCGGGTTGAGTGCTCCACGGACTTCGATTTTCATTGTTGAGGGTTCCCGGAAAACGCAAACCCCTTTCAAGATGCCCACCTCCAGGTCCGTGGTGCCGACTCCGGCGGCAAAAGCACCGAAGGCTCCATGTGTACAGGTGTGGGAATCCCCCATAATAACCGTAAATCCAGGGCGCACGAAGCCTTTCTCCGGGAACAGGGCATGGCAGATCCCGTTGTACCCGATATCAAAAAAGTCTTTGATTCTATGCCGCCGTGCCCAATCCCGGAGGATCTTTCCCTGCATGGCGGTTTTTGAATCTTTCGCGGGGGAAACATGATCAATGACAGCCTTGATCTTCGAGGGATCATAGACCCTGTCTTTATTCCGCGCCTCCAGGTCCAGAATCGCCCCTGGAGTGGTGATCTCATGGCAGAATACCGCATCCAGTCTAAGCACATAACGGCCTGGTTCCGGTTGATCAACCTGATGGCTTTGAAAAATCTTCTGTGCAGTTGTTTGCCCCAATTTATTGCTCCCTTGAAATACCCCTTCGCCGGTCGCTAAAGGCGGCGGGTCCTATTTGCCTCAGTCACCTCTCACAAAGGAAAATCCACCCTGGATGCCCTTCCGGTTCATTTCGAAAAATTTTTCCTTGCCTTTTAAAGCCTTCTCCATCCCCATGATCGTTTCTTCTTCGCTCAACAGGCCGGTCTTGGCAGCCATGGCTCCGATCATCACCATGTTGGCGGCCCGGTCCGAACCGACTTTCCTCGCCAGTTCCACAGCGGGGACACGCAAGATCTCGAGATCAACCCGGGAGGGATTTTCCTTTATCAAGCTGTCGTTCAACAAAACGAGTCCACCCTTGATCACCATCGACTCGAACTTGGCCAGGCTGGGATAGTTCATCGCGACGAATGTATCAGGCTCGGAAGCCACGGGGGATGCGATTTCATCTTCGGAGACGGTGACGGTGCAATTCGCGGTTCCTCCGCGCATCTCGGCACCGTATGCGGGTAGATAAGTGACATTGAGTCCTTTATGCATCGCGCCGTGGGAAAGGATGTATCCCATCAGCAGGACACCCTGTCCGCCGAATCCCGCAAATAAAGTTCGTCTGGTCATTTTTGATCCTTGTCGTAGCCGGTTGTGTCTTTAATAATCCCCAGGGGGTAAACCTCGGTCATGGTCTCGTTCACCCATTTCCACGCCTGAGAAGGGGTCATTTTCCAGTTGGTCGGGCATGGGCTCAAAAGTTCCACAAGTCCGAAGCCCAGTCCGTCCAGCTGGACCTGGAAACACTTTTTTATCGCCTTTTTCGCCCGTTGTATATCCTTTACCGAGGTAAGCGCGCAGCGTTCGACATATACAACTCCGTCACACACCGCAAGCATCCTGCTGATGTCTATCGGCCGACCGTGGAGATCCGCTCCGCGACCTCCGGGCGCGGTGGTTGCGACCATCCCCAGCAGGGTTGTGGGTGCCATCTGGCCGCCGGTCATCCCGTA
>DSCZ01000185.1 GCA_011048855.1 Desulfobacteraceae bacterium
GGGTCGAAAAGGCCGCCGATCAACGTCCGATACCGATGCCGATAGCGACCCCGACCCCGAGGGACAACGTTGTTTTGACTTTTTACGACGCCGTCATGGTTGGTTCGGATATACGTCAAAATTTCATTTTGACACTCCAGCCCCGGCTGAAGTCCTTCAGCCGCCGGCCACCATCGAGATAAGAAATATTTGCGATCCGTCAGGAACCTGGGTGGTGTCGAAATCCGGGCGGCAGACTATTTTTCCGTCAATTCTGACCACTGCATAAGGATAGGGGTCGTCGAGTTCATCGAGAAGATCGGAAACGGTCATGCCCTCTTTCCACGGGATCTTTTTGCCCTGAACCTGGATCGTCATTTTATTCCATGGGATTCAAGCAACTCGACCACCTCTGGAAAATCTATGCCAAGCCGCCTGGCGGTGCCAACAGTTGGAATGCCATCTTCGGTCCATCCCCGGCGCTCATAAACCGCATCTTTCAGTTTTTCGTAACGATCCTCCCGGAATTTTCTCAAAAGGGCGATTTTTTCATCCGTGCTTTTACCGGCTGTATCCACCCCATGTTCTTCGGAGAGCTGTTTATCGTAGCGTTCGCTCCTGGATTCGTACTCCGCTTCGGTCACGGGCCCAACCGCCCGGTAAGGAATCGCGTCGTGCTCCCTACGGCCGAAGCCCATGCGAAGGTTGAAGATACGCTGGAAATTGTAGACGGCCTCACTCATCGTTATCAGATCGTCGGAGGAGACTTTCCGGCCGGTCACCGAAGTGAAATATTCGGCATACCATTCCACATGCTTTATAACTTTGGCAGGTTCTTCGGTGTCCTTGTTGTCCTCGGGCACGATGTCGTTCCAGGGTAGTTTGCAGAGGCCGCAAAGCCCGAACCAGGTTCGGAACATGGGGAACCAGTGAAGGGCTTCGGCCTTTTGCTCAAAGGTGGGCATGAAATTGTGAACCATGTCCAGAAAAATGAGCCAGGCTTCATCATGCTGGGGTCCTTTAAGTGCGAGCCCGTAGCCTCCCTGCTGGGCGAGGGACTCCTTGGTCATATACTCGGAGAACTCCAGCCCTTTTGATTCCATGCCGATATCCCACAGCACGGCCGGGTCGGCGCCGTAGTCCCGGACGAACACTTCCTTCATTTTTCTTATGCCGAGGCCCACCACCGCGCCGAATCCTTCCCCCTTCGCCATTTGATGGAGGCACTCGAGGGCTGCCGTTCTGTTCCCGAAATACAGATCGAGGCCTCCCGTATGATCCCGGTTGATGAGCCCGGTCTCGAAACATTCCATCACAAAGGCCAGCGCAGTGCCCACCGATATGGTGTCGAGTCCGTAGGTGTCGCAATAGAAGTTGATTTCGGTCACGGTATAGGGATCGAAAATCCCGAGGTTAGAGCCGCAGCCGGCAATGGTTTCATATTCAGGGCCGTCCACGAAGACTTTTCTACCGCGATAGGGCCCTGTCATAGGAACAAAATCCTTTATCCCGTGAGAGCAGGCGACCGTGCACCCGAGCCAGCATCCATCGAAGCCCTTGTCGAAAAGTCGGCGGTACATCTCCTGCCCCAGGTTGAGCGCCTGGGGGTGGCTGCCGTACCGGAAGTTGTGAACCGGCAGGCAGTCGTATGCGTTCATGATGTCCACGATATGGGTGGTCCCGACTCTCGACATTTCATTTTGCTTGGGGTCGAGGGCGACGATTTCCTGCGCGTGCTTTTTCGAGACAATTTTAAGCGCATCTTCATCGGCAGGGTTGTTGGTTTTTATGGAAACCGAATCCCATCTTGCCACCAGGGCACGCAAACCCTTGCCGGCGAATACCGTTCCTATTCCTCCCCTGCCTGCCTGTTTGTACCTGACCCGGCCTCTTCCGGAGTCGTACCATGAGAAATTCAGGCACCCGAGAAGGCTGTTGGCCGCACCGGGCCCGGTGGAAACCACCGATATATTCCTGGGCTTCCCTTTGCCGAAATGGTCTGTTAAAACCGCGGAGAGTTCATGGGCTTCCGCCGGAAGGCCGGGCATTTCCAGGATCTTTATGCAGCCTTCTATTCCATCCACGACCACGACAATATCTCCTGAAGCCTTACCTGTGACCGCGAGGGCGTCGAAGCCGGAGAATTTCAGATAAGGCCCGAAATATCCACCAACATTGGAATCAATGATCGAGCCGGTGGTCGGGGATAGAGACGTGACGATGCTTTTTCCGGATCCCGGGTACGCCGGGGTTCCCCCAAGCGGGCCGGAGGCTATACAAATGGCGTTTTCAGGGTCATTCCAGCGGGTTGAAGGCTTCACTGCCTGCCAGAGAAGCCACAAATCGAAGCCTTTACCTCCCACGAAAACCTGTTTCATTTTCCCTGTCACCGGCTTGAAGGAAACGGCCATACTGGAAAGATCGATATGCAGGGTCTGCCCGGCATAACCTTTTTCCATCTGCGGTGGAGTATAATTCAAGCTTGCCATTTCTTTTTCCTGGAGCGCGGACATGGTGTCTCCTTTCAATTTTATTGCTGGTTTCGAATCCCTGTTTTTGATGGCCTCGTAAATTAGGTCGAAGATAATCCACCTTCCGTCATCATGTAAACAGTTCGTGCCCGGAAAAATCCCTGTCCGGCGAAAAACTTCGAAGCACCACTTCGTCTTCAGCCGCAGCCGTGCCACTCACGAGCCTGTAAAATACTTCCCCCAGCCCCGGACCCAGCATGAATCCCTGGCCGCACATGCCGGCGGCGAGATAATAATTTTCGAACCCGGCCGTTTTTCCGAAGATCGGGAAGCCGTCCGGAGTCATGGGATACAGGCCGCGCCACGTTCGGCGGATTTTGAGGGGGGCGATCATCGGCATGAGCTCGGTCATTCTTCGGGTAATCATGGGGAGGAAACCCGAAGTCGAGCGCAGGTCCGTGCCCCACAGCGGTGGTTCGGGAGTGAGACAGGCCATGAC
>DSCZ01000002.1 GCA_011048855.1 Desulfobacteraceae bacterium
GCTAATTGTCCGGCTGTAGTAGTGTTTCGGCGAGTAAATCTGCTGCATGAGGCTTGCATACCCCTGCCGCAGAACTTCAAGCCCCATCTTCGGAACAATGTTGGTTGTCCCGTCCGAGTTGTCACCTGAGGTAAGCCCGATCAGGCGGCCTTCTTTTTTCATTCGATCATAAAGTCTTGTGCCCGGAGGGGCATTGAGTAAACCGACCATTGCCGTCACGATTCCACTTCGCTGGATAAAATCGATCTGACGCTGGAAGATGGAGGGCGTGTCGCTGTCGAACCCCACGATAAAGCCTCCTTGAACCTGCAGGCCGGCCTGTTGCATGAGCTTTACACTCTCCAGCAGATCGCGGTTTTTGTTCTGCTGTTTATTGCATTCGGTCAGACCTTCTTCACTGGGTGTTTCAATTCCTATGAAGACCCCATCGAATCCTGCCTCTACCATCATCTCCATCAACGGTTCGTCGTCGGCCAGGTTAACCGAGGCTTCCGTATGGAAAGGGATCCCTTTCCTGCCTTTGTGCCATTCGATGAGTGCGGGAAGGAGATGAGTTTTGAGATAGACTTTGTTGCCGATGAAGTTGTCATCCACAAAAAAGACCTGCCCGCGCCAACCCAGATCATAAAGCCGGTCCAACTCGGAAATAATCTGCTCGGTTGTTTTCAGGCGGGGCCGATGCCCGAATAACACCGTTACGTTACAAAACTCACAGTTGAACGGGCATCCCCTGGAGAACTGAATGCTCATCGAAGCATAACTCTTCAGGTCCGCCAGCTCCCACACGGGATCAGGAGTTTTCCGAATGTCGCAGAAATCCGATGCCCGGTAGATGCGCTCGGCGCAGCCCTTCTCCAAATCCTCCAGAAAAGGAGCCAGGGTCAATTCGGCTTCATTCAGTACAAAATGGTCTACATCCTCAAACTGGTCGTATTCGTTTGTGAAAAGCGGCCCGCCGGCAACAACTCTGAGTCCCGCTTCCTTACATCTGGCGATGGTTTTACGTGCAGAATTTCTTTGTACGACCATGCCGCCGATAAAGGCGCAGTCAGCCCACTCCAGATCTTTTTCCGTGAGCTTCCTCACATTCATATCGACAACTTTTTTGGGCCATTCTCCAGGCAGCATCGCGGCTACGGTCAGCAGGCCGAGGGGCGGCAGGGCCGCCTTCTTGTGGATGAATCCAAGCGCATGCTTGAAACTCCAGAATGTGTCCGGGAACTCCGGATAAATCAGTAACGCTTTCACGATTACTCCTTTCTCATAGTATTCTTATTCTTCTTCTATACTTAAAGGTCGTTTCAGGGATCTCTTGCCCCTGAGGCTGCGGACGACCTCCTCACCTTCCGAATGGGAAACGGTATGAATATAGATTCCAACAGGTTGTGCCAAAAGGCTCCTTACCCCCAGCAGAACGCTGAATCCTTCGGACCGGATATGACGGTTCAAGTCTTCACGGCTTGCCCACTGTTCGATCAAACCGAAAAGATAGTTGTCCTCGAGATCACAAAAGCCTTCATAGCCCAGACACCCTTCCTCGTGTCCCGCCTTGTCAATCATAGAGAGAAGCGTCTGCATGACTTCTTTCTGTTTTTCCGGAAGCGCATTCATCTTAATCCTTACAATGATCATAAGGGCACCTCTTCTCCCTTCCCTGCGAAACAGATCGCAACCGCCGTACAATCCATGCGTCGTTTAAGCATCTTTCAGATACAGGCCGGGATTGACCTCAATTTCAGTCTTTTATTACCTCGCTGAATATTATTGATACACGTTTCGTGCCAGGTATGGCTGTTCTGACAAAAACAATTTATATCCTTGATTTTATTGCAATAATTGTTTACAAAAATTGCAGAAGAATAGTGGGGTATCTTAAAAAATATGGTCACATTTGACCATTGATCAAATGTGACCACCTTTTCTTATCCTGTTGCTGCTGTGTGAACGGATTTGTATAAATTGAATTCAGTAGAAAGGCTGCAAATTGGCTTGGACCTTTCGGTATGCGACGGAGAGCGCCGTTACGCTCGTGGCCTGCCTATGCCGAGTTTTCTCATCCGGGCGCGCAATGTGCTGCGGTTGAGGCCGAGGATCTCGGCGGCCCCGTTTTTCCCGCTGATCTTCCACTGCGTTTGCTCAAGGGTTCGTACAATGTGTTCACGCTCAACTGCTTCCAGAGTCTTGGGTGCGGTGGGTAAATCCTTTTGGCGGGTCTTGAGTTCATCGACAAGGCGCAGCTTGGGCCCTGAAGAGTTGATCACCGCTCGTTCAAGAACGTTTTCCAGTTCCCGGACGTTGCCGGGCCAGTGATAATTCCGCAAGGCATCCATGACGCCTGTGGGAATAACCTCGATGGACGTGCCCATCCGCTTGGAGATCTTTTTAACATAAAACTCCACAAGCTGTGGAATGTCATCCAATCGGTCCCGAAGCGGCGGCATGGTAATGGGAAAAACGTTCAGGCGATACCAGAGATCGTCACGAAACCGGCCTCTGCGGACTTCCTCTTCCAGATTGCGATTCGTGGCCGCGATAATCCGCACATTTACCTTTATCGTCTGGGAACTGCCCAGCCTCTCAAATTCCCCATCCTCGATCACCCTGAGCAATTTGGGCTGCAACTCCATTGGCAACTCGCCAATTTCATCGAGAAAAAGGGTGGCTCCGTTGGCGATTTCAAACCGCCCCAGACGTTTTGAATCAGCCCCGGTAAAAGCCCCTTTTTCATGGCCGAAAAGTTCGCTCTCGATAAGGTTTGAAGGAAGTGCGGCGCAATTGACTTTCACAAGTGCCCTTTGTTTACACGAGCTCAGCCCGTGAATCGCCCTGGCGACCAGTTCCTTGCCTGTGCCGGTCTCACCGAGAACCAGGACGACTGTGTCGCTGGGAGCAATTTGTTCGACCTTATAGAGCACATAATTGAGCCCATCACTTTGGCCTATAATATCC
>DSCZ01000544.1 GCA_011048855.1 Desulfobacteraceae bacterium
ACGGAATACGCCATCGCACCGCGTTCACGCAAATCAGCGACGACTTGCGCCACCGCCGAAGATCTTTTTCCGATCGCGCAATATATGCAGACAACATCGTGTTTTTTCTGGTTCAGGATCGTATCAACCGCTATTGCGGTTTTGCCTGTCTGGCGGTCCCCGATGATTAATTCTCGCTGGCCCCGTCCCACGGGAATCAAGGCATCCACCACCTTAAGCCCTGTTTGGAGAGGCACCGTTACCGGGAGCCGGTCCATGATTTCCGGAGCGGGCCGTTCCACCGGGAGTTTTTTTTCACTCTTGACGGCGCCCCGGTCATCGAGCGGTCGCCCCATCCCATCGACGACACGACCCAACAGCGATTCGCCCACGGGAACATCCAAAACCCTGTCGGTCCGTTCCGCTTCATCACCTGCATCAAGGTCACCGCTTTCATCCAGAAGGACCACGCCGGTTTCCGTCTGCGCGACGTTGAACGCCATACCCAGGCGGGAGCCCGGAAAAAGAATCAGTTCGTCCGCCTTCACGCCACGAAGCCCCCTCACCCGGACGACTCCGGGTCCTATATATGTGACGGTTCCTACTTCCCTGGTTGCCAGATCCGGGTGGTACTCGTGGAGGTTGCGGTCAAGAATCTGGGACGTGCTTCCCAGCATTTCTTTTAATAAGGTTTCACTCATTCTTTGCTTTCCTGAATTTGTTTATCAAGGGCGGCCTTGGCTCGATCCTCGAGGTCGGCGATATAATCCCTTATGCTCCACGCGACTTTTTCTCCTCGGGACTTCAATTCAATTCCCATGATCATCTGGGAATCGGTGTCATAGGTTACCTCGATCTTCTCGGAAGCCTCTTCTTTTAACATCTTCTTGATTTTTTGACGACTGGCCTGAGAAAGCTCAAATCCGGACCGGATCACCACCTTGCTTTCCTCCCTGATTGCTTTCAAGATCGTATCCTTCTTGTCTTTTTTCAGTTGCCTGAACCTGGAAACGAACACGTCAACCATGCGTTCTTCAAGTTCCACTTCAGCCAGATCTTTCAATGCCCTGCGGGAGATGTCATAAACTTCCTGTATCGTCATTCGCCTCAAATCCTGAAGAAAGGAATTTTTTTCTTTTTCAATTGATTTCTGCCACCTACGCCTTGCCGTATCCACTTCTTCCCGGGCTTTATGCGTCAGTTCTTTGAGTTTGCGATCCGCTTCCTCCCTGGCTTCATCAAGCATCTGCTCCTGCGCATTTTTCAGGTCTTCGTTTTTGCGGCGGTAGGATTCGGCCTCTTCGTGGGCCTTTTTCCTTTCATCTTCAGCGTCCTGGAGCCTGGAGCTGATTTTTTCTTCCCGCTTGTCCATGGCCCGGATGATCCGGTCGTACAGGAAATGCTTGAGAAGCGCCACCAGGATAAGGAAGTTTACAATCTGGGCGGCGACGGTGAACCAATCTATCAGCACGGTTATCCTCCTGCCTGGATAACATGATCCCAGAACGGGTTGGCGAAGATCAGGATCATAGAAATTACAAAGCAATAAATCGCCGTGGACTCGACCATCGCAAGACCCACGAAAAGCGTACGTGTAATATTGTTCGTTTCATCAGGCTGCTGAGCGATAGCGGAAAGGCCCTGGGCGACTGCGCGCCCCTGGCCGAGTGCCGGCCCGATGGCTCCGATCCCCATCGTCAATCCTGCTGCGATGATTGAAGCCATTCCTATCAAACTGATACTGTCCATTATCATTTCTCCTCTTTCTCTGGATTGTCTTCGGTTTCTTTTCCCTTTTGAACTCGTGTGGCCGACGCGATATACACCATGGCCAGAACCGCAAAAATGTAAGCCTGGATCGTTCCGGTGAGCAAACCGAACGCCTGCAGGACCACCGGAAAGATAAAGGGTGTAATTGCAAGAAGAATGGCAGCGATTTTCATACCGCTCATGATATTGCCGAAAAGACGAACAGCCAGGGCCAGGGTCCTCGAAAGTTCCCCAATGACGTTGAAGGGCAGCATGAACGGTGTCGGGTGGATGTATTGTTTGAGGTAACCGCCAAGACCCCTGGTCAGGATGCCGTAAACAGGAACCGCGGCAAATACGCATATCGCCAGCGCGGCGGTGGTGGAAAGCGAGGCCGTCGGGGCCACATACCCCGGGACTATATTTAGAATGTTGGAAACTAATATAAGAAGGAAGAGAGTCCCTATAAAATAAAGATAGGAACCCGACTCTTCCTGGCTGATTTCCTCGATTTGGTTACGCATGCCGCTGACCACTACTTCCAGGAGATTCTGCCATCGAGGTATTTCCGGGCCCGACGAAAGACGTCGCGTAATAAGCCATGAGCCCACCGTCATCAGGATCATGATTCCCCAGGTGAAAAGAATCGTCGCGTTTATCGAGGCCCAGCCCCATTGCCAGAAAATAACTTGGTCCGGACTGATATCTTTGAGACTCATTAAATCCATGGTTCATATAACCTATGTTGTTTGTTCACTGTTGACGGCTTCGTAAAAAGTCAAAACAACCATGTCCCTCGGGGTCGGGGTCGCTGTCGGCGTCGGTATCGGAGGTTAATCGGCGACTTTTTCGACCCCGATCCCGATCCCGACCCCGACGCCGATAAGGCAGGGAGGGTACGTTTTACGAACTCATCAATGTTCCTGGAGTTCGTTTCTTTGCCGGCCTCCATTCCCATCATTCCGGCCCGAGACGCCGTACCAGCAGAACTCTGACTGCGATGAATCCCAGCAGGGATGCGGTCAGCATCCGCCATCCTCCTCCGAGGATGAGATAAAACCCGGTCAACGCCACCGCCATGCGCAACAAGAAGCTCACCGTATTCAACATAACCGGCCTACGGGCGGAAGGAAGCCTCTTGAGGGTCCACCAGAGCCCCGTAAAATAAAAGCATCCTAAAGCGGCCCCGGCAAAGACCGCTGCTATGATCTCGACGACGC
>DSCZ01000281.1 GCA_011048855.1 Desulfobacteraceae bacterium
GCCCCCTTGCCGATCCTCCTGGCGGCCCAGTACGTCCCATCGGCCAGGATGTCACCGACGCCCTCGCGCCGCACGATCCTATCCAGCAGCCAGTAAAATCGACCATCGTTATCGGGGGGCATTCCGGAAAAATCATCGTCGGTCAATATCCCGTCTTCGTGGAGTTCCAGGGCAAACGCCATAACCTGAGGAGTGGAAAAGGCATCCACACCGTACTCGGTGGCCCGCTGTGCGATGCTGAGCCCGAATTCCAGGTCCGAAAAAGCCGCCATCGTATAGGTCAGCTTGGAGAAACACTTCATCATGTATGTGGGAAGCCCGGGGGGGGAAATCGTCGCCCCGCACTTCATCGGACAGTTGTAGCAACTGATCAAACGGGTGCGCATGCTCTCCATGGAGTTGGTCCATGCCTTCTCGACGTCTTCGGTCCAGAACCCCTTCCTCCGGACGCGGGAATTGCCCCACATGAAATTTTCGGTATGCCACTTTTCGTCATGCACCCTCATTTCCTGCGGGGATCCGAGCCCCGCCAGGATCGGCATGACTCCCGGGATCGGGTGCTCATTCCGCCATTTTATGTATTCGAGCACCTCATTGCACAGGTCCATGAATTCCGCCGGACGGGCGACATGGATATCCTTCGTTCCGCGCACCGCGATCGCCTTGACCCCCTTGTCCCCCATCACGGCACCAAGCCCGCCCCTGCTTGCGCTGGATCTTCCCTGTTCGATCGATGCAAAGTAGACCCTGTTTTCACCGGCGAGACCGATGGCGGCCACCTGAGCGTTCGGCTCCTTCAGTTCCTCCCGGATAAGCTCGCCTGTTTCCACCGCGCCCTTACCATGCAGGTGGGAGGCGTCACGTATTTCGACCTTGTCGTTGTGTATCCACAGGTAGACGAGACCGGGCGACTTACCCCGCAGAATCACCTTGTCGTAGCCCGCATATTTCAACTCCGGAGCCCAGAACCCACCCATCATCGAAAACGCCATAAAAAGGGTCTGGGGGGAAACCGTCGTGACGATGGTCCGGTTGCATCCGACCGCCGGCGTACCGCACAAAAGCCCCGTGCTGAATATCAGAAGATTTTCCGGAGAAAAGGGTTCCACTTCCGGAGGAACACGGTCCCATAATATCTTCGCATTGGTCCCGAGCCCTCCCAGGTAAAGTTCGGTTTCCCTTGGATCGCTTTCGACCTTGTCGATGCTTCCCCGGGACAAATCGATTTCCAGGTTAAACCCTGTTTCCGCGTATCTCATTTTTTTCCTCTTGCTTTCAACTCACCAGTCTTTTCTTCAAGTTTATGAATCTGCTCCGGTCAAATCCCAGCGTTTTGAAAAAAGACAACAAATCCAAGGAATCCCACCGAACCGAAGTATAAATGTCTTCGACGCCCTTTTCCCTGTAAATCCGGAGAGTCTCTTCGGCGAGGCGCTTTCCGATCCCCTGCCCCATGAATTTAGGATGCACGCCCAGAGTGGCGATCCATGCACTTTTCTGAAGGCCGAATCCCCCGAAAAGAACGTAACTTATCATATAACCCACAACCCGTCCGTTCAGCTCGGCGACGAGGCCGGCGTCGTTTTCGTTCCGGACGTGACGTTCGATAATCTGCTTGAAATCGATAAACTCGCTGGGGTTTGTAATAGCTGTTTGAATTTCACTTATCTGTTCGGCGTCTTCGGCGAGTATCGTCCTGATATGAAGGTCTTCCTGCAATTCCGTCATAAGGTCATCTCAATCCAGTCGAATGATTTTAACACGGCAACCCACCCAGTCCGGAGGCAAGTAAACCCTGCCGCTGTTACCGCTCAACCTGACCACTTTTTCAACCATTTCCTCACCATAAACCTCCAGTTTCACCTTATCGTGCCTGCCGCTTTCAGAAGAGGATTCCGGTTCGTTGACGGTTTTTTCTTCATTGGTTATGTTTGATGGCATCGAATGCACCATGCTCCCGCCCGTTCGCCGCGCACGCTGGACTTCCAACGAACTCAAACGGAACCAGGGAGCATCTTTATTATTGACTGCTTTAAAAATCGTGACTACATTTTAGCTACAACGTAACTATAAGTCAAGGGGATTTTTCAGCCCGTCAAGCGACGAAGGCACCGATGACCAAGTCTTTCCGAGGAAAATCAATGGACGATTTCAACCATGAACAATATCTGGCCCCTACTGTGATGATCAACAGCGACCACCCGCTGGTCCGGAAGTATGCACGATCATCCGCAGCCGGCGCGGTGAATCCTGCGGAGACCGCCGTGCGTTTGTATTACGCGGTCCGGGATGGAATCTGGTATGACCCTTACTGCCCCTTTTACCTGCCGGAGCACTACCGTGCAAGCAACGTCCTCAAGGCTGGAAGGGGATACTGCGTCTGCAAAGCCTCCCTGCTCTGCGCCGCAGCGAGAGCCCTTGGGATTCCGGCAAGGCTTGGTTTTGCAGATGTCAAAAATCACCTCGCCACAAGGCAGCTTCTGGAGTTTCTCGGCTCGGACCTTTTCGTTTTCCACGGCTACGTGGAATTTTTACTTGGAGGGAAATGGATCAAGGCCACACCTGCCTTCAACCGCGAGCTTTGCGAACGTCATCACGTGCAGCCCCTGGAATTCAACGGCGTCGAAGATTCGATCTTCCAGCCCTACAACCTGGAGCGACGGCAGTTTATGGGATACGTTACCGACCACGGAACCTTTTCCGATGTGCCGCTCGAAAGAATATTGGCGGCATGGAAGCAGGCCTACGGTGAAGAGCGCGTACGGGGATGGATAGAAGCCCTTGAGAAGAAGTCTGCAGAATCAAGCGGAGAAGAAATCGATACTGAATCTTGATGGCCTCGTAAAAAGTAGCATGTCTGCCTTATCGGCGTCGGGGTCGGGATCGGTATCGGGGTCGAAAAGGCCGCCGATCAACGTCCGATACCGATGCCGATAGCGACC
>DSCZ01000374.1 GCA_011048855.1 Desulfobacteraceae bacterium
ATATGAAAGCCCGTCCACTGCCAAAACGAAACGATGATTAATAGGGGGATGGCCCAGGTGGAGTCCTGGAGCCAGTCCGTGTTGTTTGGTAGCCCTACCAATCCCAACACCCAGTTGATGATCCCGGTATCCCGGCTGAAAATCATTCGGAATAACAATGCAATAACGACGCTGTTGATCAGCACCGGAACAAAGAATGCGGCGCGTAGGGGACTTCGCACCCCTTTCGGCACATTATTAAGTATATAGGCGAGAATGAATGCGGCTGGTATCTGCGTCACCAAACAACCGATCGCGTAATAAAAGGTGGAACCGAACGCCTTGAAGAAATCCTTGCTTTCCTTGGTTTGCTGGAACAACTGCGTATAGTTGTCAAATCCGATAAACGAACCGGGATTGATATTGGCCGCGTCGGTAAAACTGATGCTGAGACCGATCGCGTAGACGACGAAGGTCAGGATAAACATCAACAGAAAGAAAGGTAAAATGAAGGCATAGCCGAACGCCGCTTCACTAACCTTTTTCTTTCTCCAGAGGTTGCTCCCGCCCTGAGCCGGTTTTTTTCCGAATCGATTTGTTCTTTCGAGCACCTATACCCCCTCAAAATGTTAAAAAATGCAGGAGAAGAAACTCTCCTCCTGCATAACAACCCAAAAGAAGGCCTTTTTACTGCAATCTCTGGAGAGCTTGTTCCTGAGCGGCTTGCAGGCCTTCATCAACAGAAATTTTACCAGATGCGATTTCGGTGTACTGCTCATTGAAGTCACCGACCACATCCCAGAAGATATTTCCGGCATTGACTTCCGGAGCATTCTTCGCACACGCGACCTGGAGTTCACCCAGGATCTGACCGCCGAAGCGCGGATCAGGCTGTGAGAAAACAGGATCGCTCCATGCATCGGGCAAGGGCGCCAGCATGCCGCCGGTCTCATAACGAGTCACCGCGACTTCCGGATTGCCGTACTGCATGTACTCAACCAGTTTCCACATGAAATCAAGATCTTTTACAGTCTTCGGGATGGCCAGGAAAGAGCCGCCCCACGAAGAAGTGTTGGAACCATTGCCGCCGGTGTAGAGCGGAAGATCCCGCACTCTCCACTGATAGGTCCCGTCTTCAGCGGCCGCATTGACCTGAGACACCCACCAGTCAGGAGTGGTATAAGAAGCGAGCGTTCCGTTTTTCAACAGAGCGCCGAAGTTACCCCAGTCCCAGTTCGTGAAAACGCCGGTGGCTTTCCACTCCAGCCATTTGCTCACGAAAGCCTTGAACTTGTCATTGGTAAGAATCGGCTTGCCGTCTTTGTCGAGAATCTGCGCACCAGTCTGCTGCCAGATCATCCACATGGTGTCGCCGAGACCGCCGTCGCCGGAGGGAAGAGCGTAATGCATGGGCTTTCCGCCTTCTTTCTTCGCGATCAGCTTCTGAGCTTCCTGCATGAACTGATCCCAGTTCTGGATAGCGGCAACGTCAACGCCCGCTTCTTTCCACAGGGAATCATTGTAAATCAGGACAACCGGGTGCACGTCATGCGGGAGACCGTATACATGGGGTCCGTAAGTGACCCATGCAGTTCTGCCCTTCGGCACCTTCTGGTAGAGAGCTGAAGCACTGGTGTACTTTTCAAGCGGATGGACAAAGCACTTGTTCGGATCCGCGTTCAAAATCCGGTTGTTTTCGATCATCCACTCGATAACGTCCGGAACACCTTTGCCTTCGGTCATGACCGCCTGCAGCTTCTGAATGAAACCGTTCTGAGGAACAAGCTCCATCACCATATCGACGTTCATCTTCGCCTCAATCTCAGCCTCACGGGCAGTCCATTCATCGAGATTGTTCTGTGCGAACGTCCAGAAGAGTACTTCTCTTCCGCCGCCGTCAGGTGTCCCACCCGGGCAGCCGGTGAACAGCATCACCGCGGCGAACAGAGCACATAGCGCAAACAAACCTATGTGTCTCATACTGCGAACCTCCTTATTTGCGTTTTACATTTTAAGCAGATCACATCTGCTTATCCACCAAAATAATTTAATAAATTGGCAAATTACCGTGCTGCATCAGGAAATGCAGACAACGCCAAAGTATTTCATGATTCTTTTTTTTTGTCAACTACTTTATTCCGAAAGCCCGAAAACAGGGAAAATGTCTGCTGAAAAATCGTCCAGGGGCTGAGAAAAAGCCCGTCGCGCGGGTCGGGCCAGCCGTTTAAGCGCCCTGCGCTCGGTCAAGCTCGGTCCGGATCACCCGTCCCAAACGCTCAATGGAATACGGTTTTTTTATAAATTCACCGGCTCCCAGCTCCTGCACTGCCAATACGCGGGATGTCTCGGTGAAACCGCTCGTAATGACGGCCTTTTGCTCGGGTCGGATTTCCTTCATACGCCGGAATGTCTCGAGCCCGTCCATTCCCGGATCCATGATCATATCCAGTATGACCAGGTCGGCCTGGTGCTCGGTCAGCCAGGAAACGCCTTCCTCACCGCTCGCCACGCTGATCGGCGTATACCCCAGCTTGCGGAGGATTGATTCAACGATTTCTCGTTGCTCCCTGATGTCGTCCACCACCAGAATACGCTCCCCCTTCCCCTGCATGTCCTCCAGGGACGTCTCGCGGTCGTGGGGAGCGGCTTCCGCTTCCGTTTGCTGAAAAAAGAGCGTGATTTCCGTTCCATGATTCAATTCGCTCTGGATATCGACGTATCCTCTATGGTCTTTAACCGTGCTGTAGACGACGGCCATACCCAGACCGGTTCCGGCCCGGCGACCCAGCACTTTTCGGGTATAAAACGGTTCAAAAATCCGTTCCAGATAATCTTCGGGTATCCCTTCACCATTATCCGTTATTTCAATGCACACCATATTATCCCGGTTGTGTGTTTTGATTCTCAACAATGGCTCTTCTGTTTGCCTCATGGCATACCCTGCATTCAGTAAAAT